>JBBQOJ010000121.1:0-7002 GCA_038330815.1 Chitinophagales bacterium
GGTGCAGGGCGCATGAAACAACTCATCATGGATTTGCTCGAATATTCGCGTACCGGTACCAATAAAGACATTGCTGCGGATACAGATATGAATGAAGTGATAAATGAAGTGCTAAAAGTGCTTGCCACCTCCATTGAGGAACAGGAGGCAAAACTGGTGATAGGCCCCTTACCGGTACTTCCCAATACCAGTAAGCTGCAAATGTTTCAGCTAATGCAAAATTTGTTAAGCAATGCGTTGAAATACCATGGTGAACAACCGCTATTGATTAACGTAAGCGCGTTAAAAGTGGATGGTGATTGGCAATTTGCGGTGCAGGACAATGGCATTGGCATCGACCCAAAGTATGCGGATAAAATATTTGTCATCTTTCAACGCCTGCACAATAAATCCGAGTTTTCGGGCACAGGCATCGGTCTTTCCATCTGTAAAAAGATAGTGGAAAAACATGGCGGTAAAATCTGGGTTGAATCGGTTCCCGGCCAGGGCAGTACTTTTTATTTTACTATTAAGAACCGGATGGATGCCGAACCTGATTATGTTCCTCACGGGGTATAGCCGCAACAACATTTAAGCGGGCAAAACTACCTTCGCTTACGGCAACGCATAGTTGACACTATTTGCTGATAAGGGTAAAGCAAAGAGCAGCAAGCAGGCATCCTATAATTGGCCCCGCAACCGGGATCCAGCTATATCCCCAGTTACTGCTGCCTTTTCCCTTGATGGGTAGCAGGGCATGCATTAGGCGGGGGCCAAGGTCGCGGGCCGGGTTAATCGCATACCCCGTAGTGCCGCCCAGGCTTAACCCGATACCCAATACTACCAAGGCAACGGGCAAGGCATCCAGCGAGCCTAAACTATTTGCCGGGCTTACCAAAAATAGCACTGCCAATATCAATACAAATGTTCCTATGATTTCTGATACCATATTGTCTGCGTTGCTGCGAATTGCAGGCCCGGTGCAAAATACCGCCAATTGAGTAGCATGGTCGGGGGTAACATTAAAGTGTTGCCGGTATACCAGCCATACCAGTAATGAACCCAACATAGCTCCCAGTAGTTGCGCCAGCAGGTAGGCAGGCACCGCCGACCAGGCCAGTTTTCCAACAGCCGCCAGCGCAATCGTAACCGCGGGGTTAAGGTGGCCACCACCGGAAGCCGCCGTAATGTACACTCCTACAAATACGCCCATGGCCCAGCCAAAAGTGATCACAATCCAACCGCCCTGGTGTCCCTTGGTTTTGTTTAAAATAGTATTGGCTACTACGCCATCACCCAGCAATATCAAAAAAGCGGTACCGGTTAATTCAGCAACAAATGGGCTCATCATATCTTAAATTTTAGTGGTGGTTGATTACTTACCTGCCTGGCACCTGGTAGCCCGCGGCTAATGAGATAAAGCTGGCTACCTGTTGAAGCTCCCAGTTACTGTCCTTGTTCAACGCACTGGCCATCATCGATGCTACAAGGGGGGCCACTTCGATAGCGGCAGCTGCATCCAGGATCAGGGCCCTCGTTCGCCTTGCGAGTACGTCCTCTACCGTAATGGCCATTTCATGCTGCACGGCCCAAATAACAAGTGCCTTTGGATAGGGGAGCCGCTCATGTAATTTTTCGCCCAGCGGTGGCGCCCCTTCCATCAAACGGCCAATGGCCTCCGCATCATTTCCATATTCGGCCAGCGCACCGGCAGCCACCCCCCCGGAAAGGTAACCGTGAATTTTCAGCGCCTTTGTTACACAGGGCATGGGGGGCAATGACGCTGTTTTTTCGGCTGTATCGATCGCGTGTTTACCCATGGTGCGGTAAGTGGTCCATTTACCACCGGTGATGGTTACCATGCCGCTTTCCGATACAAGGCAAGTATGATCACGGGGTAACAGGGCGGTCGACTTTTTACCGGGTATTTTTATTAACGGCCTCAACCCGGCGAATACACTTTTAACATCACTATAACGGATATGCGCAGAAAGGTACCGGTTAATATGCGAGAGGATAAAATCAACTTCCGCTTTTACCGGTATGGGTTCCTGGCTTACGGCAGGAACGGGGCTATCCGTGGTACCCAATACCACTTTGCCTTGCCACGGCACAGCAAACAATACCCTTCCATCATCCGTGGCGGGAATCATCATGGCATGTTTACCGGGAAAAAACTGCTGGTCCACCACCAGGTGCACGCCCTGTGAAGGCGTTACCATCGGTTGATGCCGGTCATTGTCAAGCTTCATCACCACATCGGTAAATACGCCGGTGGCATTCACCAACACCTTGCATTGTACCTGGTAACTTTTACCGGAACAGGTATCTTCAAGGCAGGCTCCGGTAATGCGGGTACCCGTTTTTATGAGTGCGGTTAACCTGCAATAATTAATTACCGTGGCGCCTTGTTCCACCGCGGTTTGAACAAGGTTGATGGCCAGGCGGGCGTCATTAAACTGCCCATCGTTGTACAACACCCCACCACCTAGCAGGGTAGGCGTTACCGTTGGTAACAATTGCCTGGTAGTTGCTTTTGATAGTAACCTGGTTTTTCCGAGGCTTAGTTTCCCGGACAGGAATTCATATAGCGAAAGGCCGATGCCATACCACCATTTTTGCCACCAGTGAAAAGAAGGAATGATAAAGGACAGGTTATGACAAACATGTGGCGCGTTTTTTAGCAGCAAGCCACGTTCCTTCAATGCCTCCCTCACCAGTTTAATATTTCCCTGCGCAAGATAGCGCACCCCACCATGCACCAACTTGGTGCTTCTGCCCGAAGTACCTTTTGCAAAATCCGCCTGCTCGGCCAACAGGGTTCGGTATCCCCGGGAAGCAGCATCTACAGCGGCTCCCAGCCCGGTAGCGCCTCCTCCGATAATAATAATATCCCATTCAGGCACCAGGTCAAGCTGCTGTAGCATGTTATCACGATGCATTAATGAAAGTGTGTTGCGTGAGGTGAATAAAGCAGCATTAATATAAAGTTTTGAAAAAATTGTAAGGGATGAAATATCCACCTGCCGGGCGCTCCTGGTAGCGATACCATCCTGCACCTCTCAACAGATCAACATCACCCAGCCGCCCAGGCGTTGGCAGCATTCACTGCCCGTTGCCATTCTGCAGATAAGGATTTCCTGGTGGCTATTTCCATCGTTGGTAAAAAAACAGTATCCGATTTCCATTGGTTACTAAGCGCCTCCATATCTTTCCAATACCCTACTGCCAACCCTGCCAGGTAAGCTGCCCCCAGGGCAGTTGTTTCTGTAATCACCGGTCGGTTCACCGGGGTATCTAAAATATCTGCCTGGAACTGCATCAATAAATTATTTATGGTGGCACCGCCATCTACCCTTAACTCTTTAATGGAAATACCCGCATCCGCTTCCATGGCCTTTAACACATCCATCGTTTGGTACGCAATACTATCCAGTGCAGCCCTTGCAATATGCGCCGCTGTGGCACCACGCGTTAAACCGGTTATGGTACCACGTGCATGTTGGTTCCAGTGCGGGGCACCCAACCCTGAAAATGCTGGCACCACGTATACGCCTTCGCTGTTTTTAACGCTGGCAGCTAATTGCTCTACTTCCGCTGCCGACTTAATAATTCCTAAACTATCCCTTAACCATTGCACCACCGCCCCGCCGATAAACACGCTGCCCTCCAACGCATAACTGGTTATACCATTAATTTGCCAGGCAACGGTGGTTAATAAGCGGTTGAGGGAAATGACCGGTTGGTTACCCGTATTCATCAACATAAAACAGCCGGTGCCATACGTGTTTTTTACCATGCCGGGTTGGGTGCACAACTGGCCAAATAAAGCAGCCTGCTGATCACCTGCGATACCCGCAATGGGTACCTGGTGTGCGGATAGGATATGTTGGGTATACCCATATATTTCACTGCTGCTGCGAATAACAGGGAGGATACTTGCTGGGACATCAAAAATATTCAGCAGCTCCTGGTCCCATTGCAAGGTGTGAATATTGCAAAGCATGGTGCGGGATGCATTGGATACATCTGTTGCATGTACCTGGCCCCTGGTAAGTTTAAAAAGTAGCCAGCTATCAATGGTACCAAAACATAATTCGCCTTTTGCAGCTTTCTCCCTTGCCCCCGTAACGTTATTTAATATCCAGTGTATTTTGGTGGCTGAAAAATAGGCATCCACCATCAGCCCTGTTTTTTGCTGTATCAATGGCCCGAGTCCACGCTTGTTCACCTGGTCGCAAAAGTCTGCCGTCCGCCGGTCCTGCCATACGATGGCATTGTAAATAGGTATACCGGTACTCCTGTCCCATAGTACGGTGGTTTCCCGCTGGTTGGTAATGCCAACGGCGGCGATATCCTTTACAGATAATCCTGCCCGGGAGATGGCTTCTGCTGCAACACCCAACTGCGTGCTCCAGATTTCCATCGGATCATGCTCCACCCACCCAGGGGTGGGAAAAAACTGGCTAAATTCTTTTTGCGCCAGCGAAATAATTTCACCTTTTTCATTAACTATAATGGCCCTTGAACTTGTAGTGCCCTGGTCGAGCGCAAGAATAAATTGTTGCATAGCAATAGTGGCGATGGGTGAGCAATCGTTATTAAAACCTTTTAGCTAATGTAGGATTATATATTTTGTAATATAAATATATTATCAGCGGGCAGTCAGGGTATCATTAAGGCAATGTTATTTAAGTAGTGGCGTAGTTTCTGGCGAACGTATATAATACTGTTTTACAGAGAATTCCTTGTAGCTCGGACAAACAATGTGGGTGTTACCACCAAGCGCTTTATTATGGGTTGACGGGGGTTGTGTCAACTGAATGTATTCCCGAGCAAAATAATTAGAAGAAAACAGGAAAGCTGCTCTTTAATAACAAAAACAGCCTAATTAACAGGTTTGAATAATAAAATAAAATGAAATACGTTTCGCCTTATGGCTAACAGCTAGGAATGGTTTTTGCATAATTTTCATCATAATATAATTCTATGAAGCATTTAAGTGTTTTTGTCTTTGCGTTACTTACTATCTCAGTGGCCAGTGCCCAAAAATTGCATCTTACGCTTTTTGGTGGCACGGCCAATTACCAAGGTGATTTGCAGCCCAAACGCTTCACTTTCAACCAGGCAGGGCCGGCGGCGGGCCTCGGCGTGTTGTATGAACTTAGTGATAAGCTGTACTTACGGGGAAATATAACAGTTGGGAAGATGAAGGCATCCGATGCCAATGCCAATCAAAACACTTCAAGGAACCTGAGTTTTTCCTCGCCAGTTACGGATATTCACCTCGGACTTGAGTATGACTTGTTAAATTCTTACCAAAAAAGTATTACCCCATTTGTATTTGCGGGTATATCTGCTTTTACTTTTAACCCCTCTGCCCTGGATACTGCCGGTGCAAAAGTTTACCTTCAGCCATTGGGAACTGAGGGCCAGGGGTTTTACCAGGGAAGAACAAAATACGCACTCACTCAGATGGCGCTTCCCTTTGGTGCAGGTATTAAATTTGCGCTTTCCGAAAATATCCGCATCCGCTTCGAACTCGGACTGCGTAAAACGTTTACCGATTATTTGGATGATGTGAGTACCACCTATGCTGATCAAACTGATTTATTAATCAACAATGGTCAACGTGCTGTTGATATGGCATTCAGGGGAGATGAACTTAAAGCCAATTCCCGCCCTTATCCAAATGCAAATAGTATGCGGGGTAATCCTGAAAGTAAGGACTGGTACTATTTTACCGGCCTGGGAATTAGTTTTCGTTTATCCCCACGGTATAGTGGTGGAGGACGAAATGGCACTGGATGCCCCACCAACATTTATTAATAGCCACCATCCCTTTGTCATTTTATTACCCGCTCTACAGCGGGTATTTTTCTGCAATTATCTTTAGGAAGATCGAACTTAATCACAACCATTCCCTGCATTTAGTGTTTTACCTTTGCACTGAAAATTGAAAGAATGGCATATAACTCACTGGATGCATGTTTAAACGATCTTGAAAAAAATGGCGACCTGGTAAGAATCCGGGAAGAAGTTGACCCTCACCTTGAAATGGCCGCTATACATTTGCGGGTATTTGAAGCAGGTGGGCCAGCCTTATTGTTTGAAAATGTAAAGGGCAGCAGGTTCAGGGCTGCTTCCAATATTTTTGGTACCCTTGATAGAAGTAAGTTTATTTTCCGGGATACCCTTTCCCTGGTGCAACAACTGATTGCCTTAAAGAACGACCCGGTAAAAGCCCTTAAGCAACCGCTGAAACACCTTACTGCAGGCATGGCCGCCCTTAAAGCACTGCCGCTTAAGAACCCACTAAGTAAACCAGTATTGTTCCAGGAAATCCGAATACAGGATATCCCCCAAATACAGCACTGGCCAATGGATGGCGGGGCCTTTGTTACTTTGCCACAAGTATACACGGAAGACATTGACCAGCCCGGTATCATGCATGCCAATCTTGGAATGTACCGTATTCAATTGTCGGGGAATGACTATATAATGAATAAAGAAATTGGGTTGCATTACCAGTTACACCGTGGCATCGGCGTTCACCAAACCAAGGCCAATAAAAAAGGCCTGCCGTTAAAAGTGAGCATATTTATTGGCGGGCCGCCTTCTCATAGCGTGAGTGCCGTAATGCCTTTGCCGGAAGGCATTAGTGAGATGACTTTTGCCGGGGTGCTGGGTAACCGCCGTTTCCGGTATACTTATGTGGATGGATTTTGCATCAGTACGGATGCCGATTTTGTTATAACAGGTGAGGTGTACCCGGGAGAAAACAAACCAGAAGGCCCTTTTGGTGACCATCTTGGTTATTATAGCCTGGTGCATGATTTTCCACTGATGAAGGTGCACAAGGTGTTTGCAAAAAAAGAGGCCATCTGGCCCTTTACCGTGGTAGGCCGGCCCCCGCAGGAAGACACCAGTTTTGGTCAACTCATCCATGAAATGACCGGCAGCGCCTTGCAGGCCGAGGTGCCAGGTTTAAAAGAAGTGCATGCCGTAGATGCCGCCGGCGTA
>JBBQOJ010000122.1:0-6939 GCA_038330815.1 Chitinophagales bacterium
GAAACCGATTTAACCGGGGCGGTTTTTATTAATTGCGATTTAGCCGGGGCAATGTTTGAGCAAACGGTGTTGGTAAAAGCCGACTTTCGTACTTCCTTTAATTATTCCATACATCCTGAAACTAATAAGAGGAAGAAGGCAAAATTTTCTTTGCCGGGCGTTGTAGGCCTGCTGCACAAATACGACATTGCCATTGAGTAAACCATCGTAAACATTTTTCCTCCTTTAAATAAATGCACTTCTTCATAAAAGGTGTAAGGTCTTGCTGCGAAGTGCCCTATAAATTATCAGGAAAGACCTTACACTTTTGGGTGGAGTCCCCGAAATCCGAATAACAAGTTGTAGAGCCCTTCATAAAAGGTGTAAGGCTGTTGCGAAAAGCCCTATAAATTATCGGGAAAGACCTTACACTTTTGGGTGGAAACCTATTGTCGTACAACCGCTGCCGTTACCAGTAATTGCCCGAGGTGGCGCATGGTGTGTTCGGCGCCGTGAAATAACAGCCCTATTACCGTGGAGGGAAGGCCGGCCCTTCCAATGCCCCGGTAGTCGGTGAGCAGGCGTTCATCTGTTAATCGCAGTTGCTCCATTGCCCGGTCTACTTGCATGTTAAAAAGATTAACCAGTTCTTCGGTACTGTAACCGGTAGCCGAGTCGCTACCCTCGGCAGCGAGCTGGTCAAATTGTAAGTCGGTAAGTTTTTCATTACGGGCGTAGGTGAATACCCGGTCGAGTACCCCGGTCAGGTGCTGCAGGTGAAAACCAGCGCAGGCAAGCCCTGACAGCTGTTCCCATAACAAGGTAGCCGGAAAACCTTGCATGATATCATTCACTTCTTCCCGGGCCTGCAGCAGCGCATGTGCTACCGGTTGCAATAAGGGTGGAATGCCCGGCACGGGGCCACGTTGCCATACTTCTGTTTGTTGCTGCGCCATAGTTATTAATTGGACAGTGAAATTAACTGAAGTTATTGAACAATCGGTTGACTTCATTAAAAACGGTAGCAGCCAAACAGTCGTTATCGAATCCTGCATAAATAGTTACCTACTTTCACCATTGCTGCCAATTTTAGTTGAAATTCATAATAATTAACGCCTTGTTGCAATTACTAGTGAGGTCGTAATCTCGTCTGCATAATTGTACTATGCTCACAGTAGTACAAAAAGTACAAGCCCGCCCGGCTGAACGCCGTTCGGACGGGGGTGCGACGCAACAACCGTATCATAGAAGCACTATAGTTTGGTTCATAAAAAATTACCACGCTCTACATACTACCCCCATTAAAAACAACTACTGCTGTTGGTTGAAGGTGCTGCCTGGCTTTTTATATTGATTTACGCCGGCCACTGCAACCATGGTAGCTGGTTGCACGCGTTTGCCTCGCAGGGCAATCTGGGTAGTTTTTAATAAATACGCTGCTGCCCGAAATTAATCAGCCAATAAATACTACATTGGAGGTTACAAAACTTATCATGAGAAATTTTTTCCTGCACCTGGGGTGCCTGCTAATTACCCTTCCCGCCTTTTCGCAAAAAAAGAAACCGTCACTCACGGTACCGGCTACCAGTAAGGTATCACTGGACACCAGTTATTCACCTGTTAAATGGCGTAATATCGGTCCCTACCGGGGTGGTCGTTCCGTGGCAGTTTCGGGTGTGGTGAACGATCCGCTTACTTATTACATGGGTACAGTGGGCGGTGGTGTATGGAAAACAGCGGATGCCGGCGTAAGCTGGCAGAACATTTCGGATGGACAGTTCAAAACTTCCTCGGTAGGCGCTGTGGAAGTGGCGGCATCCAATGCGAATATTATTTATGTGGGTATGGGCGAACATGCTATCCGGGGAGTAATGTCTTCCTATGGCGATGGCGTTTATAAATCTACCGATGGCGGTAAAACCTGGCAGCACCTGGGGCTGGCGCTTACCCGGCACATTGCAGCGATCCGTATCCACCCGAAGCAACCAGACAGGGTAGTGATAGCAGCACAGGGGGCAGTGTATGGCCCGGGCCGCGACCGGGGCGTGTACACCAGTAGCGACGGTGGAAAAAACTGGCAACAAACATTGTACGTGGATGAAAATACTGGTTGTGTTGACCTTGCCATGGATCCTAACAATCCATTGGTATTGTATGCAGCCATGTGGGATCACCGGCGTTTGCCCTGGCAGGTACGAAGCGGCGGGAAGGGTAGTGGCTTGTATAAATCGGTGGATGGTGGCGAAAATTGGGTGAAACTGGAAAAAGGATTGCCGAAAGCATTGGGCAAAATGGCCGTTGCGGTATCCGGTGCCAATTCAGAAAAACTATATGCGGTAATTGAATCAGATACGGAAAAAGAAGAGGGCGGCCTGTTTGTATCTTCGGATGCGGGTCGTAGCTGGTCGCGGGCAAGTAAGGATCATAATACGGTGCATCGTGCCTGGTATTATGTGGAGGTAGCTGCCGATCCCCTCAATGAAGAGGTAGTGTACGTGATGAGTTCACCCATGTTAAAATCCATTGATGGCGGCAAGACGTTTGGTTTTATGCAAACCATGCATGGCGATCACCACCAGATGTGGATCAACCCTGCCAACAGCAAAAATTTTATTTTAGCGGATGATGGCGGCGCCGTTGTCACATTTAATGGTGGCCAAACCTGGAGTGCACAATCCAATCAACCCACGGCGCAGCTGTACCGCGTAAACGCGGATAATCTTTTTCCTTACAATGTATACGGAGGACAGCAGGACAATACCTCTTTAAAGATAGCCAGCAGGAGCACCGCAGGATATTCCATTGGGGAAAGAGATTGGTCACCTTCTGCCGGTGGGGAGAGTGCTTTCCTGGCCTTTGATCCCAACAACCCGAAATACGTAATGGGCGGCAGTTACCAGGGCACCATCGAAGTGTTGGATCAGCAACTAATGGAGGGAAGAAACATCATGCAAAAGCCATTGCAATACCAGTCGCTGCAGCCAAAGAATATGCGTTACCGCTATAACTGGAATGCGCCGATCATATGTTCGCCCCATGATCCCGCTACCTTTTACCATGGTGGCAATGTGTTGTTTAAAACTACCAATCTTGGTAAAACATGGCAGCCGGTGTCGCCCGACCTCACCCGCAATGATACCAGCCGGATGGGCGTGAGTGGTGTACCCTATACGAATGAAGGGGCAGGTGGCGAAAACTATGGCACCCTTACCTATATCGTAGAATCACCGGCAGAGCAAGGCGTGATTTATACCGGGAGTGATGATGGGTTGGTACAGCTAACCCGTGATGGGGGGAAAAACTGGACCAATATAACGCCGGCAGGATTACCGGAATGCCTTATCAATAGCATAGAAGTATCACCGCATGAAAAAGGCACGGCCTATATCGCCACTACCCGTTACAAATTCAATGATTTTTCACCGGCGATTTTTAAAACCACCAATTATGGTGTCTCCTGGGTAAAATTGGTGAATGGCATTAACGGTGACGCGTACACGCGGGTAGTGCGGGAAGATGTGGTTACCAAAGATCTTTTATATGCAGGTACAGAAACGGGATTGTACCTGTCGTTTAATGGGGGCGGGCTGTGGCAACCCTTCCAGCTTAATTTGCCGGTTACGCCCATCACCGATTTAAAATTGCACCAGGGTGATTTGATTGCTGCCACTGGCGGGAGGTCGTTCTGGATATTAGATGACGTGGGCCTGGTTCAACAGTTAGGTGCAGGGATGGGGGATAGCAATACCCTGCGGTTGTTTGTACCCGAAGATGCCTACCGGGTGTCGGGCGGCAGCCAGTTAGACAAAGTGCTTAGTGAAGAACCCATCGGCCCGGCACCCGCGGGCACGGCGGGTACCAACCCTTCTACCGGCATGGTTTTTTATTACCACCTACCCACTGTTCCAGATTCTTCTACCATCCTCACCCTCGAAATAAGGGATGCCGCCAACAAGGTGGTACGGAAGTACAGCAGTAAGCCGGATGACAAATTTGAATCCTACCCAGGCGGTCCAATTGCTGCGCCTTTATTAGTAACAAAAAAAGGGCTTAACCGGTTTGTATGGGATCTTCGGTATGCCACCTTACCTGGGGTAACCGGCGTATACATCGAAGGGAGTTACCGGGGGCATAAGGCCATGCCGGGCAAATACACTGCACACCTCACAATGGGCAGCCAGCAAAAAGAGGTAGCTGTTACTATACTTCCTGATCCAAGGATTAAGGCAACAAGCGAAGATTACCAGTTGCAACATGCAACCCTGTCGGCCATTGAGAAGGGCGTAACTGACATACACCTTTCGGTAACGGGTATGCGAAAAGCCAGGGAGCAGGTGAATTACCTGGTAAACTTATTAAGCGATCAGCCAGCCTTAAAAGCAGTGGCGGATTCGGGTAAAAAAGTGGTGGACATCATCAAGGCCTGGGAAGACGACCTGGTGCAGGCCAAATCCCAATCGTACGATGATATTATTAATTTTGAAAACAAACTGAGTGCTGATTATATCTTCCTGCGCGGCGAAACAGATGGCAATATCCCGTTTGTCACCGACGGCCAGCGCGAGATACTGGCAGAATTGGATGCTAAATGGGCAGTATTAAAAACGCGGATGCAATCCATCATTCAAACACATATTGGCGGCTTCAATCAACTTTGCGAGCAGCAGCAAATAAAAAAGATCACCCTGGTGCAGCAGTAACCCGTTGCCGGGTGTTTTTCAGGCAACATGGGATATTTTAGAGGAACTATAGGAATTGATTAACACAATGCTGAACAGACAAGGCAGAACAGCATCGAAATGGTAAGATGTATTCTTTTTACGTTCTACATAATACCTAGTAACAAATTAAAACGCAACCGGTTGAAGACGTTGTTTAAGAAATGCATAAAAGTACATTTTGTATGTATAAATCCGTTTATTGAAAACGTGGCGAAATCAGTCATACCATTGCGTTAGTCTGTTAACCCATATGATTTCTACAAACTGTCATATCTAAAACTTCTCTTTATACCGAAAGGCGTAGTCATCTTTGCCCTTTTTGTTGTAATAGCTTTGGTGATATTCTTCTGCTTTGTAAAACATTACGGCTTTGGTTATTTCTGTACCAACTTCATAATTTTTTCCTTTAAGTATTTCAACCAACCTTTCTGCTATCATCTTTTGTTCTTCATTACAATAAAAAACAGAAGACCGATACTGGCTTCGTTTGTTCAACTCTTTTTTAACCAATGCAGGGTTATGGATTTCAAAAAAGTGTTTCGCTAATAATTCAAACGAAGTTTTAGAAGGATCAAATACTAGTTCTACCGCCTCCGAATGACCCGTTCTGCCGGAACAAACATCATGATAGGTAGGATTGGTGGTAGCTCCCCCTGTAAACCCAACTGTCGTGGAAATAACACCTTCCACTTTTTGAAAATAATATTCAATACCCCAAAAGCAACCTGCTGCAAAAATGGCTCTTTCGGCTTTTACTGATACGTCGTTCATTTTTCTTCAGGTATAAATTTTAGCGAGATAGAGTTAACGCAGTGCCTTGTATTTTTTACTGTGAATTTCTCTGCCTTTAACACATGGCCAAAGTGTGCATCGCAGGTAGCGCAAACAATTTCTTTCCGCTGCCCATCAGCATCGGGCAAATGTTTTCCAGCGACGGGTAATACATCAGCAAAGCCGGGCCATGCAGTGCGAATCAAATTTATCATGCGACTGCTTTAATGATGTATTTCACCGGCGGCATACATAAGTTCCAGCGTCTTTGTTGGCATTATATTCCCCGGTAAAAGGCCGCTTTGTTCCTTTGTCTAATTACACTTTCTTCTTCAGTGTTAGTTTATTATATTCCATCGTTAACTCTTTTTATTTGTTTTCAAACTAATCTTATTTACTATTGAGCAGACGGAGAATAAGAATGATAAAGCTGATCAATTTTACTTGCGGCCAGGCCTTGCTTTTCACGCCTATCATTGAATGATGCCGGTTTGTCCCAGGGCATTGTTGCAAGAACAAGCTTAGGAATATTGATAAATACATTGGTGCCGATGCGCTTCACCACAGCATCAAGCGGAATGAAAGTATCAGTCTTAAATATATGACCACTTGGGACAAGCAGGTAGCCTTCATTAACTCCCGTTGCTTCAACAACCTTTTCAACCTTGCCAATCTCCCCATGATCTGAACCATAAACTGTATCACCAGGTTGCACACTGGTATTTCCTGATGTCGGGTTATTAATGGCTGCAAGAAAATCGTCAACTTTAATTACTGCGTTAGAAAGCAGCGGATAATTAAGGTGAATAGAAGCCTCATATTCCGGAACACTTGATGCTCCGATTGCATCTGAGAGAAACGTTACATCGAAGCCCGCTTCCATAGCGTGACGACCGGTTGATTCACAGCAAAGGTTTGCTGACATACCGGCTATTACAAGATGCAATATCCCCATTCGCTGCAGGTGTATAGGAAGGTCTGTTGTAAAAACATCACAACTCTTATGCGGCAAAAGTACTGTATCATTTTCCTGTGGCTGCAGATCAGGGTGAAAGTCTGCACCCCAGCTTCCGGCAAGAAACATCTTTCGTTCAAACATTAGCCGGTTGATACCACTTTTCCGCTGTAATTGTTCATCAGCATAGTCTTCTTTGGTATATGCCATTGGGCCAAACAGAACGGGAATGCCTGCTTGCCTTGTGCCTTCAATTACCCGCTTCAGATTGGCTACCACATCATTCATCTTCAGCGTGTTTTTAGTCAGGTCATAGCCTGCACCACCTTCCGATAAAAAATCATTCACTGGATCTATCACCAACAAGGCCGTACTGTTTACAGGATAGGACATGCCCTTTTCTTCCTTCGGCAGATAGGTTGAAACTGGTTGTTTAATTTCAATTTTTGATTGTTCCATATTTCATTTTTGTATTTAATCTGCGTTTGCAGCCAATGAATAGTTCAGGTCTTT
>JBBQOJ010000123.1:0-6920 GCA_038330815.1 Chitinophagales bacterium
ACACCATTGTTTTTTTAACACCCATCATTTCCATGGGGGTATTATACAGCATTTCCATCGATTATTTTAAGTTGACAAAAGTGCAATATGCGAGGGTATTGTCTACCGGCCTGTTGATACCGTTGGTGTTAAGCGGTTTATTGATCCCGGTATTATACCTGTTGAGGAGCCCCTTAGAAGTAGCGTTTAATTTTCAGCCTGCCTTTTTCTGGCTAATCCCCCTTAGCCTGTTATTGAATGTATGCTTTGAAGCGTTTGTTATTTTAGCGAGAAACCAGCAACAGGTAAAATTGTTTACCCTGGTATCATTGCTAAAAGTGACCATCGAGATAGGGCTTTCGATTTTGTTGGTGGTATATATTTATCAAAACTGGTATAGCCGTGCGCTTGCGTTTGTGATATCAGGGATAGTGATTGCCTTATTTTTTATCCACCACCTCAACAAGCACCGGTTGTTGGTAAGGCACATTGATTACCACCTGCTGCGTAAAGAATTCGCCTTTGGATTATCGGGGCTGCTGCTTCAAACAGCTATTTTTTTTGTAGGCACATCGGATAAGTTTTTTGTGATGGCGTTTTTTGGAAAGGAGCAGGCTGGCTTTTACGCGGTGGCCGCAACTTTTGCTACCATTCAGTTTATTGTTTGTACTTCTTTATTGCAATACCTGCAGCCTGTTTTATTCAAGGCATTTAGTACCTTACAAAACTGGCAGCATTTAAAGGGCCTGTACGTTAAATACCTTGTCGGTATGGTGATCACGCTGGTGGGGGTAACTGCGTTTACCCTGGTGGTTTACCAGTATGTATTAAAGAATACTTACAAACCTTATTTATTCTATTTTTATATGTTGGGGATTAGTTCTTTTATTTGGACGATTACCAATATGTTGCTGCAGTACATTGTATATAATAAAAACAAACCTGTTATCCTGCTGTTGTCAACCATTACAATTGCCCTTGCACTTACAGCCAACTATATTAGTTCGGTTTATTTTACCATTAACTGGCTTTGTGTAGCACAAATTGTAATTAACTTACTGGTGTTACTTTTGGTGATTTATTTTAATAAAAAATTAAATTTTTTCAGCCAGCATGAAAATATTTATTAAAAAACTGTACAAAGCGCTGCCTTTTAAAAAGGCACTGTTTACCTTATTGAAAAAATGCTGGGTTCCTCCGGCTGCTGTTTACCAGCATCTTTATTTTAATGGCGAAATTTTAGTTGAGGTAAATGCACATCAGCAATTTAAAATAATGCATTATGGGCACCAACTGGAGAATGATTTATTCTGGAAGGGGTTACATAATGGATGGGAAAAGTATAGCATGCGGGTGTGGGCGGGGCTGGCGGCCAGGGCCAACGTGGTATTTGATGTTGGTGCTAATACAGGTGTGTACTCCCTGGTTGCCAGCTGCGTTAACCACCTGGCAGCAGTACACGCTTTTGAACCATTTGGAGCGATCCATAAAAAACTGGCGTACAACGCTGCCATTAACAATTTTGATATAAATTGTAATTGCCTGGCAATTTCAAATTATACCGGTGACGCGGTGATTTATTCAGACAATAAAGACTTTGCTTATTCAGTTACGGTAAACCAGAATTTGTGGGTAAAAGATACCGAACCCATTACAATTAATATAAAGACGATTACGCTGGATGATTACATCCGGCAGCAACAAATATCTTCCATCGACCTGATGAAGATTGATGTGGAAACACATGAGCCCGAGGTAATGGAGGGGTTTGTAACTTTTTTTCAGCGGTTTAAACCCATTCTCCTGATAGAAATTTTGAATGAGGAAGTGGCCACAAAACTTACACCTTATTTTGACAGTGCACAATTTGATTTTTATAATATTGATGAACGTACTGGTATTAAGAAAGTGCCTGTCCTCTCCCAAAGTGACTATTATAATTTTTTGATTGTGCCCAAAGAAAAAGCCCACCTGTACAATGAAAAAAGTTTTATTCATTCTTGATAACCTGGAAGGCGGTGGAGCAGAAAGGGTGTTGGTGAATATTGCCAACGGCTTTGTAGGCCATGGTATCCAGGTAGGGATGTTGCTCGGCAAAAAACAGGGCGTTTACCTTAGCTTACTGCACCCATCCATTACCGTTATCGAAGTAGGCAGCACCCGTTTTTTTGACTACCTCAAGGCATTTCCTGCCATCTTTAAAACAAATAAGTATACGCATATTTTTACCGCCAGCCACTATATCAGTGCTGCTGCGCTGTTAGTAAAAAAATGGCAAAAGTGCCCGGCAAAAATTTACCAGACGCATCATTATTCGCATCCTACAAAAAGACCCCTGCGGTATTGGAAGGGCGACTTGTTGTTAAAAGCACTGTATTATTTTACCGCACCCTCTGCCGACAAGATTATTGCGGTAAGTAAGGGCAGCCTGGAATGGTTGAGAAAATTCAGTCATCGTAAATTACCACAGGGGATGGTGGTTTACAATCCGGTGTTTGAGGATAGCCTGTATGCGTTGGCGAAAATGCCTGTGCATTTTCCAGTTGATGTATCCGGTAAAACCATCCTGCTAAATGTGGGCCGTTTGAGTGAACAAAAAGATCAGCTAACCCTGGTAAAGGCCTTTCAGCAGTTCCTCACTACCAATAAGGAGGCATTATTGTTCATCCTTGGTACGGGCCCGCTTGAAAATGAACTACAGGCCTACATTACCTTACACCAGTTGCAGCAAAAAGTGTGGCTCGCCGGTTTCCAGCAAAATCCTTATAACTGGATAGCCGGCTGCGATGTATTTATTCTTTCCTCCAGGTATGAGGGATTTGGAAATGTAATTGTAGAAGCCATGGCCCTGGGAAAAACCATAGTGAGTACAGATTGCCCTTCCGGGCCGGCAGAGATATTACAAAAGGGAAGGCTTGGGTATTTATGCCCGGTGGAGGATCCAATTGCTATGGCGGACGCAATTGACAGTGCGTTAAGATACCCTTTGGAAGAAGGATTATTAATAAAGGAAAGTAAACAATACCATGCAAAGGAGATTGTAAAAAAGTACCTTCAATTACTATAAATTGTATATTGGGTGCGTTTGCCGGCCCTGTACAAAATGAAAAATAGTGTATGCCAATGGTAGAAAAAAAATATTTTGTTCATGAAAGTGCCTACGTGGACGAAGGCTGTGAAATAGGAGCGGGCACGAAAATCTGGCACTTTGCCCACCTGATGGCCAGTTGCAAAATTGGCCGGGATTGTACCATCGGGCAAAACGTGCTGGTAGGTTGCAACGTGCTGTTGGGCAACAATGTAAAAGTTCAAAACAATGTTTCTGTATACGAAGGGGTTGTTTGCGAAGACGATGTGTTTTTAGGCCCCTCGATGGTTTTTACCAATATCATCAATCCCCGTAGCGCTGTTAGTCGTAAAGATAAGTTTATACCAACCCTGGTAAAACGGGGAGCCAGTATTGGCGCCAACGCCACCATTGTTTGTGGTAATACCATTGGCGAATACGCGCTGGTAGGAGCAGGGGCCGTGGTTACCCGGGAGGTAAGCGCCTATGCGTTGGTAATGGGAAACCCGGGGGTGCAGAAAGGATGGGTAAGTGAGTTTGGCCACACTTTACAATTTGACGCAGCTAATAAAGCCACCTGTGCGGAAAGCGGTCAACAATACAAGCTTGATAATAATACAGTACGACGCGTTTCCTGAATTAACCGGCATTGGCAGGTATCCGGTGATATCACTTTAAAGAAAGGTGAGTAGCGCATCAATGGCATTATTTAATGTTACTTAACTGCGGGTGGCGGTTTTTTATAGCGCTCTTTTGTAGCAACAATTGCCAGCCAATATTATTACATTATTTTCGTTCTTACACCTAAATTCTACTGCATGTGTGGCATAGCGGGGTATATATCTCTCCACCAAACCATTACCGAACATCAACTAACACAAGCCACCGCATTGATGCATCACCGCGGGCCGGATGCAGGCGGCTTTTATTTTTCACCGGGTGCAACTGTAGGCCTGGCTCACCGGCGACTATCCATCCTCGATCTATCCACTGCTGCCAACCAGCCGATGTTTTCGGCGGACGGCAGGTTTTGCATTGTTTTTAATGGGGAAGTATATAATTTCAACGAGTTAAAAAGCCAGTTAAGGGATAAGGGGGTATCGCTTAAAACCAGATCGGATACTGAGGTGATATTGGAATTATTTGCCCAACAGGGAACAGCTTGCTTTGCTTCACTTAATGGCATGTTTGCCTTTGCCATTTATGATATACAGCAACAACAGCTAACCCTTTGCAGGGATCATGCAGGGATAAAGCCATTGTTTGTTTATCACAAGGAGGGCAATATCATTTTTGCTTCGGAATTAAAAGTGATTAAATCTATAGTAGGGAAGCAGCTGCAAGTGAATCCCGAAGCCATCCCCTATTTTCTTCACCTGGGATTTATACCCCAACCACTAACGATTTATAAACATTGCAGCAAGTTTCCCGCTGCCCACTACCTGCAGTTATCGGCCATTCAACCTGGGATTGAAATTACGGCGTTACAGCCGTTGCCTTTCTGGAAACTGGAGCAGGCCATGGTAGCCGATCCCATGCGTAATGAGAAAGCGGCAAAAAAGGAACTGAATGCCTTGTTACTGGATGCCGTGGAAAAGCAACTGATCAGCGATGTTCCCATTGGTACATTTTTAAGTGGCGGCGTAGACAGTAGCCTGGTAACGGCCCTTGCTTCCACTATTGCAGGTAATAAAAACATTAATACGTTTAGTATTTCCATTGATGAGGGTAAGTACAACGAAGCCAATTATGCGCGCCAGGTGTCGGCCCACTTAAACACCCGGCACCACGAATTCAGGGTGAAGGAAAAGGAGGTACTTAGCCTGTTGGATACGTTGCTTCCGGCGTATGATGAGCCTTTTGCAGACACGTCCGCTTTTCCAACCATGATGGTGAGCCGGCTGGCCAGGGAGCATGTTACCGTGGCACTAAGTGGCGATGGCGGTGATGAGTTGTTTCATGGCTATGGTATGTACCAATGGGCGCGGCGGCTTGCGTCGCCTGGGTGGCAGGCAATTAAAACGCCCCTGCATGCGGTATCCAAATTAATGGGCAGCAAGTACCAGCGCATGGGTAAGCTGTTTGATTATACCAATCAGCAACATATCATCAGCCATGTTTTTTCGCAGGAGCAATACTATTTCAGCGAACGGGAATTGGCAGCATTGCTTCCGCACCTTGCCTTTAATTTTGACGCAATCAATGAGTTGCCCCGTTTGCCCCGTACTGCCGGTCCTGCGGAAAGGCAATCTTTTTGGGACTTTAATCATTATTTGAAAGATGATTTGCTGGTGAAGGTTGACAGGGCCAGTATGCAATACTCGCTGGAAAGCAGGGTGCCCTTGCTGGACTATCGCCTGGTGGAATTTGCGTATAACCTGGATGAGTCGCTCAAAATAAACAAGGGAACAATGAAGTATCTGCTGAAGGAAGTGTTGTATGATTATGTGCCCCGCGAAATATTTCAACGACCGAAATGGGGATTTAGCATACCGCTGGATAGATGGCTTACAACTGACCTGCATTATTTATTACAACGCTACACTTCGGAAGAAGTGATTGCCCGGCATGGGTTATTACTTCCATCGATGGTGTCAACCCTTACCCGCCAATACCTCAGCGGCACCAACTATTTGTTCAACCGCGTATGGCTGATCATTGTTTTACATTGGTGGCTAGAAGAAAATACCCCTTAAAAGAATACCCAAATGGCCAACGAACACATCCTTTTTATATCTTATGATGGTATGACCGATCCACTTGGGCAAAGCCAGGTGATACCCTACCTGGCCGGGCTTACCAGGTTCGGGTACACGTTTACGATATTAAGCTGCGATAAGCCGGAGAGATATGCGCAACACAAAGCCTATGTGCTGGCTTTACTGGCAGATTACCCGATACGGTGGGTATCTATTCCTTATCATAAAAAGCCCCCAATATTGTCATCGTGGTACGATTACAGGATGCTGCGGAAAACAGCGGTTGAATTACATGCCATTAAAAAGTTTGACCTGGTGCATACCCGGGTGGGGGTGCCTGCCCTGGTGGGGCATTGGTTGAAAAAAAAGTTGGGCATCAAGTTTTTGAATGACATCCGCGGCTTTTGGGCAGATGAACGGGTAGATGGCGGCATGTGGAATATAAAGAACCCGGTATATAAATTCATTTACCATTTTTTTAAAAGAAAGGAAGATGAGTTTATTGTTGATGCAGATTACAATACCTGTCTTACCGTTGCAGCAAGAGCGGAGATACATACATGGCAGCAGCTACCTAACCAACCAATACCAATTGAAGTAATACCTTGTTGTGCTGATCTTGGTTTGTTTAACCCGGACAATATTACTCCTGCTATTCAGCACCAGTGGCGAACCACGCTTAACATCCGGGAGGGGGATATCATTATTAGTTACCTTGGTTCTATTGGGGGATGGTACCTAACCGGGGAGATGATGCGGTTTTGCAAGTTGCTGAGTGAAAAAATACCCCGGGCAAAATTTTTATTTATTTCGCCTCACCTGCATGATGTAATTGCAGCTGCCGCAGAAAAAGTGGGTTTATCGGCTGATAAGTTGGTTGTGCATCATGGTAAACGGCACGAGGTACCAGCTTTATTATCCCTTAGTAATTTCGCCGTATTTTTTATAAAGCCCTGTTATTCTAAAATATCTTCTTCGCCTACCAAGCATGGCGAAATTATGGCCATGGGAATCCCGGTAATAACCAATGGCGGAGTAGGTGATGTAAAAGAAATTGTTACGAAGTATAAGGCTGGTTACGTGGTAGATGATTTTACAGATGGTTCGTTTAATGCGGTGATTAACCAGTTGGTGTTGGCACCTCCCTTTGACAAAGAGGCAATTCGCGTGGCAGC
>JBBQOJ010000124.1:0-6914 GCA_038330815.1 Chitinophagales bacterium
AACGTACCTTCAAAATGAGTGATAAAATGAAAGGCTTCCTCAAAAAAATGAGCGATGGATTTATCATGCTGAGAATATACTTTTTCGCCGCATCGGTTGCAGTATTTGCCAGTAAAGTAATGGCCGCAGTTTTTACAGGAAACATTTTGATCGATCATTGGTTAGTTTTGGAATTTGAAAAAGCAGCAGCTTTAAAAATGGCCCCGGTTATTACTTTCAGCTTATCACCTACTGCTGGCGATGGAGCAATTTATCAACCAGGTGGTAGTGTTCCCTTACCGTCCGCTTACAGGGATGCCGCCAGGTTTTTAATTTCTTCCAGCATGGTTCTCTCATTACTTAACCTGGGTACTTTGTGTTGGCCGCCCAACTTTCCTTTTTGGCGCAACCAGGCTGTAAAGGTACCCTTTGGCAACGCCTGCACCACCGGCAACCGAAGGGCGATATCCTTATGCCGCTTGGCTTCATAATCACTGTTGCAATTTTTTAAGGCATCATCCAATTCTTTGATAAAAGACGAAAGGTTGGCTGGTGGCTTTTCAAATTCAATCAACCACTCATGGGCGCCATTGCTCTGTTCGCTAAAATAAACAGGGGCTGCTGTATAATCGTTTACCACCACCCCTGCTTTTTCGGCGGCCAGGGCTATAGCGTGGTCACTATTATCCACAATAATTTCTTCGCCAAAGGCATTCATGTAATGTTTTAACCTGCCTGATACTTTAATTTTATAGGGATTAAGCGATGTAAACTGGATGGTATCACCAATGAGGTAGCGCCACAAACCACCGGTAGTGCTTATTACCAGTGCGTAATTTTTACCCGTCACTACTTTTTTCAGGCCAACGGTTTGCGGGTTCTTTTTTCCATATTGCTCCACGGGCATAAACTCGTAAAAGATACCGTGTTCTGTAAACAGTGTCATGCCATCATCATCAGGAGATTGCTGGCCGGCAAAAAACCCCTCGCTGGCATTATAAATTTCAAGGTAATTTATTTTGGCACCAAAAATTTTGTCGAATTGCTCACGATATGGGATAAACGATACGCCGCCATTGATATACAATTCAAGATTGGGCCATACTTCTTTTATGGTGGTTTTGCCCTTTATGACCAATATCCTTTTTAATAATAACAACGTCCAGGTGGGTACTCCCGCCAGGGAGGTAACATTTTCCTCGGCGGTAACCCGCGCCAGTTGCTCAATTTTATCTTCCCATTCATCCAATAAAGCAATACTTAACTCGGGTGTACGCAGCCATTGTCCCCAAAAGGGGGTATTCTGCATCAATACCGCACTCAGGTCGCCGTATTGAATTTCCTCATTCATTTTATTTAATTGGTGGCTGCCACCAACCACCAGGCTTTTACCCGTGAGTAAATCGCTTCCCGGAAAGTTGTTGTAATAGGTAGTCAGTACATCTTTTGATGCCTTGAAATGGTTATCCTGCAAACTTTCTTCACTGATTGGAATGAATTTACTTTTATCGGAAGTGGTACCACTGCTTTTTGCAAACCAGTTAATGGGGGTGTTCCAGAGAATATTTTCCTCCCCATTCATCATTCTTAAGATATACGGTTTAATGTCATCGTATTCATGAATGGGCACATGCCGCTTAAACTCCTTTAATGTAAATAATTTAGAGAAGTGGTACTTCTTTCCAAATTCGGTGTATTGTGCGGCAGTTACCAGTTCCTGCAGCACTTCGCGTTGCACGGCTACCGGGTGGCGGCTCCAGTTTTCGATGCGCCAGAAACGCATTCTTGCCAATCTTGAGATAGCGGGGGAAAGTAATTTCATGAATGCCTGGCAAAATTCAAATGAACAGAATAATTGTTTCGGCAGGTATGGCCTGGTGAATGTTGCTCATTTGCCGGCCTGCCTGAATGGTTAAAATCGATTAAAAGTAAGAAAAATAAATTTGAAGCATCATAAGCTATCGAAATTGTATCACAACCTTATTGGTATACTATTTTGCCGGGTATGCCTGGCACGGTAACCATTATATCGCAGGCAGCGGTGGCTCGCTTTCATCAGGAAATTGAATATCCTCTTCCTTAAGCTGGCTTTCTTCCTCGCGCTCCATTAGATAATCCTTTCTTTTTAATTCAAAATTCCGGCCAAGGTATAAGCGCCGCACCTGTTCATCTGCCGCCAGTTCCTCTGCGGTTCCGTGTTTAAATATTTTACCATCGATTAATAAATAGGCCCTGTCGCAAATAGACAATGTTTCATTTACATTGTGATCCGTAATCAGAATGCCGATATTTTTAAATTTCAATTTGGCAATAATCTCCTGGATGTCTTCCACGGCATTTTGATATACCCCTGCATAGGGTTCATCCAGCAGTACAAACTTTGGATCCACCGCAAGCGCCCGGGCAATTTCCGTTCTTCTTCTTTCGCCCCCACTCAGGGTATCACCATTGTTTTTTCTAACATGCGACAACCGGAATTCATCCAGCAATTTTTCAAGCTTTTCCCGTTGGGCGATTTTACTCAATTTTGTCATTTCCAGCACCGCAATGATATTATCCTCCACACTTAGTTTCCGAAATACGCTGGCTTCCTGTGGCAGGTAGCCGATGCCCATCTGCGCCCGTTTGTACATGGGCATTTTGGTAATATTGAGGTCGTCCAGAAACACTTCTCCCTCATCCGGTTTTACCAATCCTACCACCTGGTAAAAAGAGGTGGTTTTGCCAGCACCATTTGGACCAAGCAACCCTACAATTTCGCCCTGCCGAACATTAAACGACACCTTATTTACCACGGTACGGTTGCCATATACCTTTACAAGGTCCCTGGTTTGTATTGTTAAGCTCAAGATGATAAGTTTTTGCAAAAATAGGCGTTGTGCAGGTGTTTGATCTATATTATCAGTTATTACCAAATCTTTATTGCCTACGCCGGCATAGCAACAGATACCAGGTAGCATTAATATAACATATTTGCCATATAGCAGTTATTACCGTAGCTTGTATCGAATTGCTTATCTACAACTACCTCACTGCAGCCTTCCTGCTATTCCATATAAGTGGATGGACACAGCCCAATGCCCACTTTCGATTTCAAAAAATTGACGGACTTTCCCAGCATACGGTGTTTACTATTTTACAGGATAAGCAGGGTTTTTTATGGCTTGGCACCGGGGATGGCCTCAACCGTTATGATGGCAGGGGATTTACCATTTACAAACCTTCCGTACAAGGCGGGGATGGATCCATTGGCGGAAGGATAATCCGGCAACAGGTAATAGAAAATGATAGGGAGCAACTATGGGTTAGCAGCGAATCGGGCCTGCAGTTTCTCGACAAGAGAACAGACCGCTTTTATTCCATGGCTCCCTTAAATAATTCCTTGCAGGATAATAATGGTTCAATGTTTGCCATAGCCCAAAAAGGCCAACTGCAGTGGTTCGCAAAAATTGCAACCGGGTTGTTTTCCTATCACGCAGCCACCAAAGCCTACCAGCATTATCCGTTCCCGGGGGCAAAAGAAAATCCCTCCCAATTCCTGGGAGAAAATGCCGTGTTTGATGGCAGGGAACATTTATGGATCAGTCACCAGGCCGGTTTGTACAGTTTTAATATCAACACAAAAAAATACACTGTTTATTTTTCCCGGGGCCGCCTTTCTCATTTTTGCCTGGTAAAACAAACACTTTACATTATTGCACCCGGTGGCATCCTGCTTTTTGATATAAATACACATAAAAGCCACCTTGTGAAATTTGCACTGCCGGTTAACCAATACCGCTGCATTACCAGCGACCGCAACAACGATGTTTTCGCCGGGGATGTCGCCGGTAATATTTATAAGATTGGGGGTGCAGACAGCCTGGTATCCATAATCGGAAACATAAATAGCGCCGCTTCGGCCGTTTTTCCTGTTTACTCACTTTACTTCGACCGCTCGGATATTCTCTGGATTGGTACAGATGGTTTGGGTCTTTTAAAAGCCAATATCTATCCGCCCGGGTTTTACCAGTTTCCTGAAAATGCATCCGGTAACGGTGTTTTTATAAAAAGTATTTATGAAGAAGAAAATGGTGACATCCTGTTGGGCACTTTCGGGCAGGGCATTTTACGGCTCAATAAAAAAAAGCAACAGGTAACGTCTTTGTTGAAAAACCAGTTAAAACATAGTGACAATGAAATTAAGTTGGTGTCGTTTATGCACGAGGACCAGTATAAAAACCTATGGGTGGGCTATGGTGACCAACTTTTATGCAGGCAATACCGGCAGGCTGCGTTTACACCAGTTCCGCTGCCACTTAAGGGCAATAGAAACAGGTTACGTATAACGGGGATGTACAGGCACAAGGATCAATGGCTTATATCCACCACCTTATTGTCATTTAACCTTGAGACCGCAAAACTAGTAAAGGATAGTAAACTGGTGGCTTGTAATGACCTGGGTGACTTTACGTTTTTACATACCACCGGTAAAAACGAACAAATTATTGGTTATAGTGAAGGTGGACTGGCACTTTACAGTGAAGGGGAATATGGATGGAGGTATAAAAAACACCTGGTATCCAACATGGGATTCAAGTGTATTTATTCCGATAAAAAAAACGAACTACTTTGGTTTGGCACCGATAAAGGTCTAATGGTGTTGAATGACGCAACCGGAAAATACCGCCTTTTTAGCGAGGCCGACGGGCTAGGTAACAGCTACGTTTATGCGATATTGGAACGGGAGGGGCAGTTGTGGTTAAGCACCAATGGCGGCTTGTGTAATGTAACTATACTACCAGGTAAAGAAAACGAACTACCTGCCATCAGTTGCAGAAACTACCGGCATCAGGATGGCCTGCAGGGGAATGAATTTAATACCGGCGCCTATCTTAAAGGAAGGGATGGTACCCTCTATTTTGGCGGTATCAACGGGGTTAACTGGGTGGCGCCCAACGTGATTGAGCCCGTTAAGAAAATAGACCACCTGGCCATTACCCAGTTTACAGTAAATGATGCCCCGGCTGACAGTACCCTTTCGCCGCAATATATAAAACAGTTGCACCTGCAATACGATCAAAACAATCTCTACCTGCGCTTTCATGCACTCGAGTTTAGCAATCCTGAAAATATCCATTATTCCTACCAGCTGGCGGGTTGGGACAACAACTGGATTAATAGCAAAACAAACAACGAAGTGCGGTATAATAACCTGGCCCCTGGTAGCTACCTTTTCAAAGTAAGGGCGTCTAACGCCGAAGGTTCCTGGCCAAACGCTGCGTATTCCATTGCCATCCGCATAGATCCTCCTTTTTGGAGAACCTGGTGGTTTTACCTCACCTGTTGCCTGGGGGCGGTTGGCACCATCGCCTGGATTGGCCGGAAATCAATACAATGGAAACTTAAAAAGGAGCGGGCAAAACTTGAGCAACAGCGCACCCTGTATGCCGAACGAATGCGGATAGCCCAGGAAATGCATGATGATATTGGTGCGGGCCTTACGCAAATTGGCCTGATGAGTGAATCTGCCAAACTTCACTACAAAGGCGCCAACGGCATAAAGGAGGAACTGGAAGACATCTCCTCTACCTCTCGCCAATTGGTGGACAATATTGGGGAAATTATCTGGTCGCTCAACCCGCAACACAATACCCTGGAAGTATTACTTTATCACCTGCGCGAACAATTGAACAAATTAACTGAATACGCCTTGCTCGATTGTTTGATCCTGTTTCCGGCCAACATACCAGCCATCGTGGTAAATAACCAGCAACGCAGGAATATCCTGCTGGTAACAAAAGAAATTGTGCACAATGCCATTAAACACAGCGGGGGAACAAACATCCGGATTTCCGTAGCGGTGGAGCAACATCAATTACTTTTTGATGTAACCGATGACGGGAATGGGTTTGATACGGCCATCATTCACCCCGGTAATGGCATTAAAAACATTCGGCAACGCATACACGAAGCAGGCGGTGTGCTGCAATTATCTTCACTGGAAGGCAAGGGTACACATTTCCGCTACCATTTTTTATTATCGTAGCCCTATCAAATTACAGGCGGCTACTACTTTTTTACTATTGCAACTAACACAAACTAACCAGATATTTGAGCTATGACAAAAGCAGCTATCGCCATTATTGAGGATGATGATAAAATAAGGGCCTACCTGCTGGAACTGCTGACCAGCCATTATCCTTCGGCGGTTATCGTTAGTTATGCAAATGGCGAAGCGGCTTACCTGGCGCTTAAAAACGCCCCGGCCGAATTGGTTTTGTTTGATATTGAGCTACCCGGTATGAGCGGTATTGAGTGCATGTACAAATTAAAGGCCATCCACCACCACATGTTATGTATGATGATGACGGTGTTTGATGATGCAGAAAATATCTTTAAAGCGATCAGGGCCGGTGCGACCAGCTACCTGCTAAAAAACACCCCGCCACTTAAAATTATTGAAGCCATTGAAGACCTGCGCAATGGTGGTTCGCCCATGAGCAGCCAGATTGCCCGTAAAGTAATTGACGCGTTTCAACTTTCCGGCAGCACCAATAATCAATCTTACCATTCCTTAAGCAGGAGGGAACAGGAAATTATTAACGTGCTGGCGAAGGGATTTCGTTATAAAGAAATTGCCGATCAATTGTTTTTGTCGCAGGAAACAATCCGTACGCATATCCGCAATATCTATGAAAAACTACAGGTAAATTCAAGAAGCGAAGCCTTAAAAAAAACCGGCCTGCTGTAATCACTTTTAATATATGTACCCGCTTCGTATCAAAAAAATAGCTGTAGCCCTTGTGGCTACTACTCACCAATAGCTTTATAGACCACGATTAATTCATAAAGCTTTTCTAATAGCATCCCCGGCTTTTACTACACCAGCCATCCTCCTTTTACACCATCCCTGTTTCAGGTGTTGAAGCTATCATCGCGGAAAATATTGAACA
>JBBQOJ010000125.1:0-6912 GCA_038330815.1 Chitinophagales bacterium
TTTGTATTTTTGACAAGCAAAAAACAAAAAGCAGGGGCTACAATAAAAAAACACATCAGTCATAATCAAAGTGCAAGCGTTATAATGGTTATAGGTAGTTTTTCAAAGCGGAAAAAATTCGCTCCGTAATACGGCGAGATCCTGGCAGCTTCACGTTATACTTTCAACCTCCTTCACAAAGACATCGCCTGAGAAATAAAGGGTACGGCGTGTCCCAGCAGGTTAATCAATAACACAAAGAACCTATTCAGAGACATCGCCTTGGAAGTAGAGGGTATGGCTGGTCCAATAGCCTGGGTTTAAAATACCTACCAGGCATTAATGAATGCCCTTTCCTTCAACCGGTACACGGCAGGTACTGCCTCCTCAGATTGATAACGATGATTAGTTTACAAAATTCCAAAGAATACCGAAGCGGAAAACAAATCCGGGGTACACGTAGTGAGGTGCGGCAAAATTATTCCGGGTAAAGCCAAAGCCATTGGAAAAGTCAACGGCATTGAGGTTTTCGGCGCGCAGGTAAGCTGTGAATGATTTAATACGAAAATGCAGGAAGCCGCTGATATCGGGCCGGTTATTGATAGAAACGGTATCCTGTGTTGTAAATTTACCCATCACCGGGGAATAATTATAGGCTTTGTAGGGTGTATAATAGCGGAACTCAAGCCCCGCACTCAGGTTGAGGTTTTTATAAAATACGCCTTCAAATGCCAGGCGGTTTCTTGTAAAAAACAAGGGCACTTTAATAGGCGCTGCACCATCTACCTGTTGTACTGCCACTTCTGCATACCAGTTCCATCGCCTGCTCAGCTTCATTTTCCGGGAAGCAGTGGCCTGTAGCAGGTTGATCACCCTGGTGTATTGGTTTGTTTGATAATACCCATTGAAATAAGTATAGTTGGTAATTAAAAAGTTGGCCACGGCAAGGTTAATAAAAGGGTTGTCGGCCGAGGCCCTGATGGTGGTGATATTTTCTTTGCTGTAATCGTTATTGTTGCCAAAACTAAAGGAAGAGGACGGGTTATAAATATAAGAGGGGGTCCTGCTTACATTATTAAATGTAAGCCGGACCTGGCCAAAGCGCTTGTTAAGGTATCGGCTTAGGGTGGCATACACACTGTAATCTGCATTGTTGAATCCCGCCAGGTAAAAATCGCCCTTGGCTAAAATATCCCATAACCTGTTACGTGTTTTGTTGCGGTATTCACCATGGAGTATGATATTGTACAGGTTGGTACTTCCCGATGAAAAAGTACCTTTCATCTGTTCCAGCCTTGCTCCTGCTGAAAGAAACTGGGCGGAATTTTTGGTATCAGGAAACTGTACCAGTGAAAAATCATTGGTGATCACTTTCCACCGGTCGGTTACTACCAGCGAATCAATTCTTTTGCGCAGGGTGGTATCATACCATTGCAGGTAAATCAACGAATCAGCGACGATATCTTTAAATTGGTAGTTATAAGTGTTATAGGTGAACGTATGTTGAAACCGCAGTTTAGGATAAAATAAATACTCGGTAGTGGAGTCGTTAACGGCTACCGAATCTTTTTTTCCAATGTCGTAGCTCTGGCGCAAAAAGAAGGTAAACTCCTGGTAAACATTACCGGTACTTACTGAAGATTTAAAGGGATTGGGTTGAATGGCGGCATCACCGCCAAGGTTAACGGGAATGGTGAAACGCTTAGAAAAATCCGGCTCCTTTAAAAGGCTATCGTTTTTAATACCCCCATTTTCCGAATTTTTTACGGTATTGCCCACCACGGTAAAATAGGCGGCATACCGTTTACGCTTACCCTGGTAATTACTGAATATCCGGTAGTTGTTATGATTGGTATTTTGGGTTACAAAAAATCCGGGCGCTGTTATCAGCCGGTAATCGAACCCGAAATTTAAATTGGGCCGTGGATTTTGGGTGTGCAATATTTTAATCATCTGCTCCTTACCAGAAGCCAGTTGGTAGCCCAATTGGGTAAAGGGTTTGGTGGTTTTATAAAATTTAGTATTCTCCAGCGAAAACCGGTAGGCATCAAATGCATGAAACCCTGCATCCCAGCCCGGTTTTACAAAAGGAGTGAATACCAGCGGGTAACTGGCTGCGCCGTTATTGCCCAGGTATTGTTCCGTGGCAGGTAATGAAAAGTATTTATAAAAGTCGTTGATGGAGGTATCCATTTGCACACTGCGGATGGAATCGAGAAAACGGTAGGTAATGGTGATGGAGTCTTTAGCGTCATCCCGGTGTTCGAAACCCAAATTATCTTTCTTGGCGCCGGCTGTATCGGTACCCTGCCCCGGTGCGGATGGCCGCCTGTCGCGGGGATTACCCATCGGAAGCTGTGCGAATACTGATAGCGCCATGCCCATACACAATAAAGTCAATACTATCTTATTCATTCCCTACAGTTGAGCAATCATTGCTTTAAACAGGTGCGTTAATTTTGGCTCCGCATTACCGGCCGCTTCCAATACTTCGGCATGGGTAATTTTATTTTCTTCTTCCCTGATACCAATATCCGTGATCACACTAAGGGCGAACACTGTTAACCCCATGTGAACGGCTACTATCACCTCCTGCACGGTACTCATACCCACGGCATCTCCCCCAATCACCTGTAGCATTTTATATTCGGCCCGGGTTTCAAAAGTAGGACCGGTTACACCACAATACACCCCTTCCTTTAAATCAATACCGGCGTCAGCAGCGATGACTTTGGCCTTCAGGATAAGGGCCTTGTTGTAAGGTTCACTCATATCCGGGAAACGCGGCCCAAGGGTATTGTCGTTTTTACCAATCAGTGGATTCACTGCAAACAGGCTGATATGGTCCTTAATCACCATCAGGTCGCCCACTTTAAAACCAGTGTTCATACCGCCGGCTGCATTCGAAATAAAAAGTGCTTGTATACCTAAAAATTTCATCACCCTGATGGGGAACACCACTTCGTTGGTATGGTAGCCCTCGTAATAATGAAACCGCCCTGCCATCGCCACCACTTTCTTTCCTCCCAATTCACCAAAAATTAATTTGCCACTATGGCCTTCCACCGTGCTTACCGGGAAATAGGGAATGTCGCCATACGGGATCTCAATTTCAATATTCATTTCGGCGGTAAAGCTGCCTAAACCACTACCGAGCACAATTCCTACGGTTGGTTTCACGGGGTATAACTGTTGAATGTATTCAACTGCTGCGTTAATTTTGGTAATCATATAAAATAATAAAAATAATAAATGCTTTCCCCTTTTCACCTTGTAAAACAGGGGCAACCCTGGTGGTTACAGCCGGAAGTGTGTAAACGGTTGTGCAAAGAAAGTAAACTATAGGCAAGGATCACTTAAAATAATGGTAAAAAAAAGGAGCGTAATTATACGCTCCTTTAAAATAACCGGCTATTAAATTACTGTTTATTGAATTTTTTTATCACCACCTCCTCATTCAACTGAATCTTTACGAGGTAGGTACCAGCGGCTAAACCACCTACCGGGATAGCTACCGCTGTGTTACCGGTATTAATGGTCAACGGCCCGCTATACAAAATTTTACCTCCAAGGTCGGTAATGGCCAGGCTACCTTTTGCACCATTGTCTGCGTTGAAATTCAAACGCAACCTGTCTTGCACCGGGTTGGGATAAATACTGATATCTGTTCCCCTTCCTTCATTGCGCACGCTGCGAACATCGCTGTAAGTAAAGGTATTGTCTTTATCCACTACCCGTAAGCGGTAGTAGTTAACTCCTTTATTGGGGCGATTGTCTGTAAAGCGGTAACCCAGGCGGGTATTGCTGTTGCCAGCGGCGGCTACCTGCCCGATGGCGGCAAAGGCCCGGCCATCCCGGCTTCTTTCCACCTCAAAATGACGACTGTTTATTTCCTGTGCGGTACTCCATCCCAGGATATTCACGCCATTGGTAAGCCGGGCAGTGAAATCAGCCAGGCTTACCGGCAGGCTATTGCCGGTAGAAGTAACTATAGTGAAACCGCCCCTGGCAGCGACTGTGTTGGCATAACTATAAATGCGTAAGAAATACCTCGTGTTAGGGTTAAGCACCGACAGGTCTACCTGTTCGGAGTTGACCCCGGTGGTAGCATCTGCGCAGGTAGCAGGTAAATTAACGGTTGCGCAGGAAGTAGCCGCATACACCTGCGCCACAATATCGGTGATACCCCCGGCAGGTGTTGGTGTAATGGTAATGGTGCCTGCTGGAGGAGTAGCGGCACCGGTTGTAAATTCGTACCAAACATCATCGTCGGCCGACCCAATATCATTGTTGCAGGGATCAGCAGGAAAGGTAAGGTTGGCATTTAGCGTGGTACCCGTGATAGGGTTACCCGAAATATTACCAGCACTAACCACTACGGCCCCACCGCAGGTATTATTAGGTGGGTTATTGCCTTCCGGTGCAATGGTAAAGGAAGCAACGGTGCAGGGCGGATTGATGGCAGCAATCCCACCAATGGAAGGTAAAATATACCAATAATAGGTTTGGCCAGGGAAAAGGTTGCTAATGGGCACTGAATTTCCTGCCAGGCTACCAATACTGGTTAAGGCATTGGGTGCCACACCGAGGTAGAAGTTGTAAGCAGTAGCACCGGTTAAGGCATCCCAGGCAAACACCTGGTTTTGCGGTACACCGGTGGCAGCATTGGCCGGAGCGGTAAGTGTTGCGCACGGCAGGGCGGCAAATGCCAGTGAGGTCCAAGTAGAAAAATTACCCCCACCGCAGGCGGTACGCACAAAAAGATAGTTCACCACATCCGGTGTAATGCCACTGATGGTAGCCGAATTACCGGCGACTGCAGTACCTGCACCGACAGGGGCTATGCCGGTGGTATTTACAGCCCACTGGTACCCGGTTATTACCGCCGAGTTGGAGGCTACCCAGCTGGCGCTTGCCGTGCCGGTGAGGTAGGTATAAGCGGAAGTAGTAATCAGGCCGGGTACAGCGCAGGAGGGCTGCGGTTCTACCAGTACATCATCTATAAACAAATTATTACCAAAACCACTTACAGCGCTAAAAATTAAATAATTGGTAGCGGTATTAAACGTGCCAGGAATATCGAACGAATACTGGTACCAGCCATCCGGGCCGGTTTCTATAGGTGCCAGTGTTTTTTTTCGGATGATTTTTCCAAGAAAGGATGCACCAGTGGTATTTGCCGATGTGTTAATATAAACGGATACGCTGTCCTGGTTGGTATAAACATTATCACGGTACATCCAGAATTTAACCAGGTGTGGCCCCCCGGAGGAAAAGTTGAGTGCAGGGGAAATTAAATGGGCGCCGTTGCCGGCAGCATAAGTATAACTTGTGAACGAAGCCATGCCGGCGCCACTGCGTGGGTTGATGGTAACAACCGGCTGCTGGTTGACATCATCACCTAAAAATGCATCAGCCCCTGCCCTGGTCCATATGGCACTGGCATTGGCACCTGTGGTATGTACATTTAACCAACCAGGCGGGGGAAAGGTGATTCCATCAAAACTTTCTGTGAGCTGCGCATGTGCGGCAGGGAAAGCCATCAACATAAAGATGAGCAGGCGTAAATTTTTTGTCATTGGTTGTTGTTTGATAATAAATAATGAGGTTCTATAAATATCAATTGATTTACCGGAAGCAATTGTAAGGGTTGTAAAAACAGTTAACCAGGGTAGCAAAAATTGAACGAATCAAAGTTAAATTTATAGGTTTAATTCAATAATTATCAAAAATAGCCCGACTAATTTTTTTGACAAGTGATTTCTTATCTTCGCCAAAATTTTTACACATGAACCTTCACGAGTATCAAGCCAAAGAACTGCTTAAAAAATATAATGTGCCGGTGCAGGAAGGCATTGCCTGCAATACTGCCACCGAAGCAGAAGAAGCCTACCGGCAAATTCATTCGCAATACGGAAGCAAGTTTGCAGTGGTAAAGGCCCAGATTCACGCGGGTGGAAGAGGTAAGGGCACCATTACCGGTACCGATCAGCGGGGAGTGGCCGTGGGTAAAAATGCGGAAGCAGTAAAACAAATCGCACAAAATATCATTGGCGGAACACTGGTCACCATTCAAACCGGGCCGGCTGGCAAGATGGTGAATAAAGTGCTGGTGGCCCAGGATGTTTATTATGAAGGTGCCAACCCGGTAAAAGAATTTTATCTCTCTATATTGCTGGATCGGGCCAAGGGGCAAAATGTGGTAATGTATAGTACGGAAGGCGGTATGAACATAGAAGATGTGGCACATGATACACCGGAAAAGATATTTAAAGAGTGGGTATACCCGGGCGGTATGTTGCAGGCTTTCCAGGCGCGCAAAATTGCGTTTAACCTGGGACTCAATGGTGAAGCTTTCCGGAACTGTGTGAAATTTGTAACCAATTTATATGCAGCCTATGTAGGACTGGATTGTGGCATGCTTGAAATTAACCCGCTGTTTAAAACAAGTGATGAAAAAATTATTGCAGTAGACTGTAAAATGAATGTGGATGACAATGCGATTATGCGTCATCCCGATATTGCATCGTTGAGGGATATCTCCGAAGAGGACCCTACTGAAGTGGAAGCCGGTAAGTTTAACCTCAACTTTGTAAAACTGGATGGCAATGTGGGGTGCATGGTAAATGGCGCCGGCCTGGCCATGGCTACCATGGATATGATTCAATTGAGTGGTGGCGAACCTGCCAACTTTTTGGATGTTGGTGGTACCGCCAATGCCCAAACCGTGGAAGCCGGTTTTCGCATCATATTAAAGGACCCTAAAGTAAAAGCCATCCTCATCAATATTTTCGGCGGTATTGTACGCTGTGATCGGGTTGCACAGGGGGTTATTGATGCCTACCAATCGATTGGAAATATTGAAATCCCCATCATCGTTCGATTACAGGGCACCAATGCCGATGTAGCAAAAAAACTGATTGATGAAAGCGG
>JBBQOJ010000126.1:0-6885 GCA_038330815.1 Chitinophagales bacterium
TTCATTAGCCGTTAACATTGTCGCGCCGTAGTACGGCGAGTCACGGAATGTTTGTCCACACATTTATCATTCGTTTTGGAGACATCGCTGGGAAATATTGGAAGATACATCGCCAGTGAAATGGAGGGAACGATACATTAAATTTTTTAGTCCCATCAACTGCGGGGTTTCGCTGTTGATTCCGTTGTGCCTTGGCATATTGCGAGGCGAAAACCCACGCCGGGACAGAGTAAAAGCGTTCAAGAGACAGGCTCGGGAAAAAATCAGTATCTCGTTCTGAAAGCGCTGATCAGGGCTGCGCTGCCCTTCACCACTATGCACAGAAGATTTCCAGAGCTCCTTGCCGGGAACAGGCTGTATCCGCCGCGGCGTACGCAGTCTCATCTTTACAATCCTTTGTTTTTTGGACAAGCAAAAAAGAAAAAGCAGGGACTACGATGGAAATAAAATTATTATCCCGGTTGGATACAAGAGCTATTCATTAGCCGTTAACATTGTCGCGCCGTAGTACGGCGAGTCACGGAATGTTTGTCCACACATTTATCATTCGTTTTGGAGACATCGCTGGGAAATATTGGAAGATACATCGCCAGTGAAATGGAGGGTAGGATACATTAAATTTTTTAGTCCCCTCAACTGCGGGGTATCACTGGTGATTCCGTTGTGTCTTAGCATATTGCGAGGCGAAAACCCAAGCCGGGACAGAGTAAAAGTATTCAAGAGACAGGCTCGGGAAAAAATAAGTATCTCGTTCTGAAAGCGCTGACCAGGGCCCTTCTGCCCTTCACCACTATGCACTAAAGTTCCCCAGGGCGCCATGCCGGGAACAGGCTGTATCCGCCGCGGCGTACGCAGTTACATCTATACAATCCTTTATTTTTTGGACAAGCAAAAAAGAAAAAGCAGGGACTACGACGGAAAAGCAACTGCAGCTGTAACCTATGTGCAGAACTTATTAATCACACATGGTTAACGGAAATATATCCGCTTCGTAACACGTCGAGTCTCCGCATGTTAATCAATATCATTGAGAAAGTATAGGGAGACATCGCCTAAGTAGTATTGGAGCGGACGTCGCCCCGGGAACCAGAGCGCACGGCAAGCACTGGCAACTTTGAAAGAAGGACATCGTTCTTTGGATGAGACCTCGACTGAAACACGTAGGAATTAACATCATCTTTAAAAAATAACACTTAAAAACCCCCAGGCACTACCTTCTTAAGGCACCGGTAATACCAGTTGACAGGCAATTACAAAACGCTGCCACCGAAAGTGGCATTGGTTCATAACGTAACTTTGCCCCAAACTGATCAATATCATGACACAACTCTCCGTCAATATCAACAAAATAGCTACCCTGCGTAACAGCCGGGGTGGAAATAATCCCGACCTTGTAGCTACCGCCCTTGATATTGAACGCTTTGGTGCAAATGGCATTACCGTGCATCCACGACCGGATGAACGGCATATCCGTTATGCCGACGTATATGCGCTAAAAAAGGTAATCGCCACCGAATTAAATATAGAAGGAAATTGTACGGAACAAAAATTTGTCGACCTTGTATTGGCGGTCCGCCCGGCACAGGTTACCCTGGTGCCAGATGCACTCGGACAAATCACCTCTAACCATGGTTGGAACACCATTGAACACAAGGATTACCTGGTATCCATGATCAGCATTTTTAAGCAGGCCGGCATCCGTACGTCCATATTTGTGGATCCCAAAATTGAAATGGTACTTGGTGCGGCTGCTACCGGCACCGACAGAATTGAATTGTATACCGAAGGCTATGCGAAATTATTCAGCGAGGGAAAAAAAGCAGCCGCCATTGCTCCCTACATTGTAGCGGCACAACAGGCAGGTGAATTACAATTGGGCATTAATGCCGGGCACGACCTCGATCTCCACAACCTCCAATACTTTACCCGCGAAATACCCGGCCTGCTGGAGGTATCCATCGGCCATGCCCTGGTTTGTGACGCACTTTACCTGGGAATGGAAAACGCCGTTCAGCTATACAAACGGCAAATTCAGGCGATCTGAAAAAATGAGGTTCCTGGCCTTTTTATCCAGGCGGATGCCTGCCAGGCACTAATAAAATGCCCGCGTGGTCCTGCAAAAAAAATCCTCCCCATTAAAAAGGGAGGATGTATTTCAATAATGTAAAATTATTTTACCCCAGGTAAGCTTTCAACGCGCCGCTATACCTTGCTTTTTGTAAACGCTTAATGGCACGCTCTTTAATCTGGCGAATGCGCTCTTTTGTAAGGTCATATTTTTGACCAATTTGTTCAATCGTAACACCATTTTCTCCATCAAGACCAAAGTAGGCATTCACAATCTCTGCTTCCCGCGGACTCAACGACTTTAATACCCTGCGAATTTCATTGCGTAATGAATCATGCATCACATCCTCATCGGTATCATCGCCACCCTGTAACAAATCACCCATGGCCACGTCTTCTGCTTCATGCACCGGTGCATCCAGTGAAGTGTGACGGGTGTTGCTTTGGAAAATATTATTGATCTCAGTTTCACTCATCTCCAGCAATTCCGCCAGTTCTTCGGTAGAAGGCTCACGTTCATGCTCCTGCTCAAATGCCATATAGGCTTTATTGGCTTTGTTGTAGGTACCTATTTTATTTTGGGGTAAACGTACCAACCGGCCTTGCTCGGCCAGGGCCTGCAAAATAGACTGGCGGATCCACCATACTGCGTAAGAAATAAATTTAAAACCCTTGGTTTCGTCAAAACGCTGGGCCGCTTTTATCAAACCAAGATTACCCTCATTGATTAAATCACTCAGCGATAACCCCTGGTGTTGGTATTGCTTGGCAACAGAAACCACAAAACGAAGATTGGCCTGAACTAGTTTATCCAAAGCCCGTTGATCCCCCATTTTGATCTTCTGTGCCAAAATGGTTTCCTCTTCGGGGGTAATCATAGATATTTTGGAAATTTCCTGCAAATATTTCTCCACCGCCTGTGAGTCACGGTTGGTAATTTGCGTTGCGATCTTAAGTTGCCTCATTTTGTAATATTAAATTCAGAATATCTAACGGTTTAGGTCAGTTAAAGTTGATAGAATGTTGCAAAGGTTAGGTTAAGCTACCAATTATACTAAAAATTAGTTTGCGAAGTTACAAATCTTATGTTACAAATCATAGCCTTGTTAGAAAATGGGGGAAAACAGCGCCCGGTTACCCTCACACGCGAATGGGTATCCCCTGCTTTCCGCAGCATCAGCCACTACAATACCGCCTAAACATCCTGCGGGAATTTTTAACATAATCAGTTACAGCTAAATTATTTGCGGCAATACAAAACATTGCTGACAAGGTGCAGCCCAAACCAACCCCTTACTATGCCGACGTACCCGTACCCGTTACCAGGCATTACTGCTACAGGTAATCCCGGCACCACAGCATCCCTATAATCTACCGCTACTGGCAGGATTTTCCATTTCGTGTATATTTGTTGGTATGATAACAGACCTGCGTTCCGATACTTTTACAAAACCTTCTCCAGCCATGCTGGAAACCATGTTTAAAGCTCCTGTGGGTGATGATGTTTTTGGAGAAGACCCCACCGTAAACCTGCTTGAATCAATGACCGCCAGCCTTTTTAAAATGGAGGCCGCTGTTTTTTGCCCCAGTGGCACCATGACCAACCAGGTAGCGATCAAATGCCATACCCAGCCGGGCGATGAAGTGATTTGTGAAAAAATGAGCCACGTGTATATTTATGAAGGCGGTGGTATTGCTGCCAATAGTGGCTGCCAGGTAAAACCAATAGAGGGAGATCGTGGACGGATCAACGCCGATACTATTCTTGCGGGCATTAACCCGGATGATGTACACAAGGCACGAACCAGCCTGGTAAGCATCGAAAACACCGCCAATCGCGGAGGGGGCAGTTGTTACCATTGGGAAGACCTGGAAGCAATTAGGGAATTGTGCAACCAGCATCAGCTAAAACTGCACCTCGACGGCGCCCGCCTTTGGAACGCAGTGGTGGCCAACAATGAAAACCCGGAACAATACGGTGCGTTATTCGACAGCATTTCCGTCTGCCTCAGTAAAGGCCTCGGCGCCCCGGTGGGAAGCCTGCTCCTGGGCAATCATGCCTTCATCAAAAAAGCCAGGCGGGTACGCAAGGTATTTGGCGGGGGCATGCGACAAGCCGGGTACCTTGCCGCAGCAGGTATTTATGCGCTCGAACACAATATCAGCCGGTTGGTAGAGGATCATTACCATGCAAAACAAATTGCAGAGGCACTCATAAAAAAAGATTTCGTAGGGAAAGTGATGCCGGTAGAAACCAATATCCTCATCTTCGAAGTAAAGGAAAAATTTACTGCCGTCGAATTTGAAACCCTCCTTGCAGAAAACAACATTCTCACCATTGCCATCTCTCCTACCCAGTTACGCATGGTTACCCACCTGGATATTACTAAAGAAATGGTAAATCACGTAATTAGTGTGATAGATGCGCTGTAACAGGATAATAATTTAAGGATTACGTCGTTCCCTAAATAAACGCTTCATTATGCAAACGAGAATTCCTGCGTTCTTTATCCTGTTGCTGCTGGCGGTCACCAGTTGCCAAAAAGAACAGTCTGCTGATAACGGTAATGGCAATACAACACCCAACATCAACTTCACCTTTACATTCGACTCAACACAGGTAAGGTTAAATAACCTCGGGCAGTCAGCCACAATGCCGCCGGGCAATGCGGGCCAGTCGCCCCGTTTTAATGCCATGAGTGCGCATTATGTGGAACTGACCCGGGATCAGTTCACTGGCCTGGGTGCGGGGGCGGTCTTGTATCGTGCCCCCGAAGTAAACACGGGAGGCGCCAATGCCATCGACTTTAGCAAGGCAACCCTCACGGGCAACAACCAGGTATTTTTGAGCGTGCCCTTAAAGAGTATTGCAGCAGGCAATTACAACTGGCTCAGGGTATCGCTGGCCTATCAGAATTATACGGTAAAAGTGCACCTCGCGCCGTTTTCGGGCGATGCAACCCTGGCTTCTTTTATTGGTTTTAATACTTATATCAATACGATTAAAATAAAAGATTCCGTGGTTAGCGTGGCAGGCAACCGGGCGCAAGGATTTTGGGCAGTGGAAGCCAGCGCTGCCGGTTTCGGAAAAGTGGAAACCGGGCAAGCACCTCCGGGGGCAACTACCGTACCCAATCCTATTTTTGCCACTTCGCCCATTCCACAGGGGTCTTGTGTAGTTACCGGCCAGTTTGCCTCCCCATTGGTGATCACCGGTAATGAAACCGGGGATATCAATATCCGCGTAAGCCTGAGCACCAATAAAAGTTTTGAATGGAAAGACCTCGATGGCAATGGCACTTTCGATCCGGCCAGCGGCGACCAGGTAGTGGACATGGGTATCAGGGGAATGATTCCGTTGAAATTATAACACCATTCAACCAACTACCAGCTAACCAGGTTAAGCACTTCCATTTCCGTGTCCCAATGTATCTCCATAAGAAATTACCGGTGTTATTTTTTGGGCGTTTCCCCCCGATGAATCGGGCGGCCGGGCTTTCCGCTGCAAGTCCTCGCCACGCGTGCCGCGTGCCTGTGGGCTTTCCGCTGCAATCCCTAACGCAATTACCCTTCATTGAAAATAACATATTTGCCCCGAAATTGTGAATGCCTATTACCAACCAGTATTAATGAAACTTGCATTTAGTGGCGAGTGAAGACACGCACCACGGCAGGAAGGAACTTCGTTTTAAACACGCCGACCATGGCCACCTTTAATTCACCGCCATGCACTAAAGCCGCCAATAGCAAAACATCGTTTACTTCCCGGGCGATGTCTCCGCAATGCATACATTTAACTATAAAAAATCATCAGCGGGACGACTCCCGTTGATTCGAAGATGATGTTCCGTTTGATTGAAGCTCTTGTTCGCTCCGCAGCATGGCTAAGCACTAAATTTTGTAGTCCCATCAACGGCGGGGTTTCGCTGGTGATTATTTTGTGCCTTGGCATATTGCGAGGCGAAAACCCACGCCGGGACAAAGTAAAAAGATGCAAGAGACAGGCACCTGAAAAAATCAGTGACCTCGGTCTTTAAAGCACTGACCAGGGCCCAACTGCCCTTCACTACTCTGTACTGAAGCCAACAATAGCAAAAACATCGTTTACTTCCCGGGCGATGTCTCCGCAATGCATACATTTAGCTATAAAGAATCATCTGCGGAACTCCCGTTAATTCGAAGATGATGTTCCGTTTGATTGAAGCTCTTGTTCGCTCCGTAGCATTGCTATGCACTAAATTTTATAGTCCCATCAACGGCGGGGTTTCGCTGGTGATTCCGTTTTACCTTGAAATATTTGTGGCGAAAACCCACGCCGGGACAAAGTAAAAGTATTCAAGAGACAGGCCCGAGAAAAGTCGGGATCTCGTTCTTTAAGGCGCCAATCAGGGCTCCACTGCCCTTCACCACCATGCACTGAAATTCTTCAGGCGCAGCGCCTTCAACACCATGGCGGTTAATTGTGTAACAAACTTTAACTTCGTTATTCATCATAACTATAAATTCAACTTAAATATGTTTCCATCTATTAACCCAACCAGCACTACCGCCTGGCAATTATTACAACAACATTTTAACGAAACCCATGCTATCACCATCCGCGAATTGTTTGATGCCAACGAAAAAAGGTTCAGCCAGTTTTCCCTGGTCAACGGCGATGTTTTATTTGACTACTCTAAAAATAATATTTCAGCAACAACCCTTCAACTCCTGCTGCAACTGGCGGAGGAATGCGGATTAAAAGAAGCCATCTCCGCCATGTTTGCCGGGGAAGTCATCAATGCAACAGAAAGGCGGGCCGTATTACACACGGCGTTA
>JBBQOJ010000127.1:0-6814 GCA_038330815.1 Chitinophagales bacterium
TCAAACCTAAAAACGACAATGGTAAATACGTTGGTTATGCCGCTTTTAACGGGGGAGATGATGGTAAATTGTTCGTGATAGCTACAACCACCAGTAAGGAGGTGAAAAATAAAAATGATTTTTATATATTAAGCATTAACAGCGACCTGAACATCTTGGAGAAGCAGATCGATATCTCCGGATCCCAATCGCTGGTGTTTACCAGCCAATTGGATAATGGCGATGTGGTAATGTTATTTGCCCCTAAAAAAAGCGAACCCGATCTTTTCAACTACACTTACCTGTTATACAATAGCAGTGGCGAACTGAAAAACAAGGTAAATTTTAAAAGTCCTTCCACCAATATGCTGGTAACGAATGTGCAGGAAGCAAATGGTGCCATTTTCTTTTGCGGTACCTCCACCAAAACCAATGACCCTTTTGATGAGGTATTTGATGATTATGTGGCAGAAATAAGTAATCCTTGTTACAAGGAAGCACAGAACTACCGGGATGAAAAATGGATGAAGAAGGCAGACAATAAAATGGATTTTTTTCACCTGTTGAAATTTTCAGGCAGCCAGCTCCATTTTGCTACGGTAACACCCATTAGCGAATTCAAATCAAAATTTAAAACGGCGCCGGCAGATAAAAAAGCGGACCCTTACAAAGGGAAAAATTTCCAGCTAAATGCTTTTTATGTAACAGCCGCTGAAGAATACCTGGTAGCCGGCCAGCTTATGAGCAAGGTTAATCTTGGCATGGGCAACCCGGTGAAAAGTTACGAGGATATCATCTGTTTTTATTTTGACAAGCAGGGGCAGCTTAAAACACAGTTTGGAACCGAAAAAATGAATACGGAAAAAAAGAACGAAATCTTTGCGGTTAAACAAAGCTTTATTCCGTCCAAAGATGGTAAGAGTGTATACTGGACCATCCTGGAAGCCAAGGGCTTTAAAGGATACGACAGCTTTAACGACGCATATATTGAAGAAAAACCAACCTACCATCCAAAATATTTTCCCCGTATCTCTAAATTGGATTTACAAGATAACAGCATTGCCAATTTTAAGGTGTTAGGTAACGAAAAATATTTTGTAAGCAGGGCCTATGCACCCATCGTGGATGCAACAGAACATAGCATTACTTTTATAGGCAATGATGATGACTATAAAAAATTATGGCTGGCAAAATATGTGTACGAATAACCAGCACTGAATTACCAGGGCCAGTTTGTACAACCTGCATGTTATGTTTAGTACCATTCCTTTCAACGGCCTGGCAAAAACACTTACTATAATAATGCAATATAAAACCTTGTGCCACAAACACAGGGTTTTTTGCATTTACCGTTTATCTTTGCCTCCCATTTAAAAAATTATGAAAGTAACAGAGCACATCAGGCGGGCATCGGACACGCTGGTTTCTTTTGAAGTACTACCTCCATTGAAGGGTAGAACCATACAGTCAATTTACGATCACCTGGATCCACTGATGGAATTTAATCCTGCTTTTATCAATGTAACGTATCACCGGAGTGAAACCATGTTTAAGAAAAAAGCGGATGGCACTTTTGAAAAAGTAGAGATCAGGAAACGTCCCGGTACAGTAGCCATTTGTGCAGCTATTAAAAATCATTACAACATCGACACCGTGCCTCACCTGATTTGCGGTGGGTTTAACAAACGCGTAACGGAGGATGCCCTCATCGATTTAAATTTTCTGGGTATCGATAATGTGTTGGTGTTGCGGGGAGATGCAGCTAAAAATGAAGCTAATTTTGAACCCGAACCTGACGGTCATGCTTATGCGGTAGATTTATTAAAACAGGTGATCAATCTTAAAAATGGTATATACCAGGAAGAGGATATTAAAAATGGCGGCAAACCGGATTTTTGTATTGGTACTGCGGGCTACCCCGAAAAACATTTTGAATCTCCGAATTTACAAACTGATCTGCTGAACCTGAAGGCCAAAGTAGATGCCGGAGCTGATTATATTATGACGCAGATGTTTTTCGACAATAACAAATTTTACCAGTTTGTGAAAGAATGCCGTGATATCGGAATTGATGTACCGATCATTCCGGGCCTTAAACCCATCACCAATAAAAAACAACTGACCATACTTCCCAAAATTTTTCATGTGGACATCCCCACTGACCTATCCGATGCAGTTTCAAAAGCAAAAACCGACCAGGAAGTAGAAGAGATTGGCACCAGGTGGCTGTTGCAACAATCAAAGGAACTGAAAGCCTTTGGCGTACCCGTGCTACATTACTACACGCTTGGTAAACCAAAAGTAATATACAACGCAGTGAAAGAAATCTTTTAACCCGCAGCCACCCTCCAAATAACGCCCAAATAAAAAAGGATAGCTAAGTGTTCGAACACCGCTATCCTTTTTTTATGTTGAGTTAATATATCCTCCGATTGATTACCGGCCGATTGGAATACCAGCAGAAATACTAAACGTACGGAATTTGTTCCGGTCGTCCGCCGTATTATTATCCTGTGTACTGTTAATTTTAGCCATTCCTAAACCATAATTGGCTTTCAAAATAAACCGCCCAAAGTCAACGCCACCGCCGAAATTAACACCGTAATCGAAACGCTTCAATTTATCGTAAGCGGCATCATCCTGCTGCGAAGTAAATGGGTCGTCGTTGTTAAATTTGATATTGTTGGTAGAGGTCGAATTAAAGCCGATAATCCGGGATTCCACCTTCGATTTACCTGCTACACCTACTGCGACGTATGGCCCTGCATGAACAAAGATGTTAGATTTACCTTCCGCTGCCAACGGAAATTTAACAACAGCGTTTAAAGGAACTTCAATGTACAGCGGATTAAATTTTGTTTTTACATAATTATTGTCTGTAGCATTGGTAAAATAAGTTTCGGCTTTTGAACCTTTACCGGTTAACAAAATACCAGACTCAAGGTCGAACACTTTCGATATTCCGAAACGCCCGAGGATACCTGCATTGAAAGAAGGCAAAATGTTATTTTCTTCAGTTTGGCCGTCTTTAGTGTTGGTAATATTGGCCAGGTTCAATCCGCCCTGTACATATACCTGGGCTTTAGTGCAAACAACCGTTACAGTTAGTACGGTAAGTGCCATCAATTTCTTCAAGATCATAAATTTAATTTTTAGAGGTGTTTAATCAATCACCGGTTATGGGTAGTTGAATAACCAGGATTGTTTAGCGCAGTAAAAACAAAAAGCCTGCCACCGGGTAACGGTAACAGGCAGCCACTTACTTTAGGCGATAAGTTATTTTAGTAAAGATGTAAAAACAGCCTCATTTACCTTCAACGGGTACTTTTTTCTCAGTGCATCCAGCCATTGTTCCTCTAAAAAACTTTGGTAATCATTTATGATTAAGCCCTTTGCCTCGTTAAAATTTCGCTGTTGATTTGCGGGGAACAATCTCAACACTTTAAAAAAACTTGTGGTGTTATCTCCGCTATTCACCACCGGCGAAGTTATCGAGCCTTCTGTTAAGGTGGTGCGGCCATTTGACTGCAGTTGGCTTAACTCGTAACGCCCTGAATCTGCCTGTATGCTTCCATTACTTTCAGCCACTACCTGTTGCCAGGTTTTGCCTGATTTTAATGCATTAATGGCATTGTGGGCGCTTAGCGAATCGCTGCAATTGAACAGCCATACGGCGGCACTTTCTGCCCAGGTATACTTTGCTTTATGCTGTTGGTAATATTTCAACAAGCCCGCTGTGTCATTGGATGCCTTGCCCCAAACGTTTCTTTCCATCACTTCAAACAACAGGTTACCCTCCCGGAATTCGTCGAGCTGGTGCTTAAACTCCTCGCTGTATTCATCCAGGTGACGGCGGTAATAATCCAGCGTGGAGGTAGCGATGTATTTTTTTAACAGGGTGGCATTGTCTTCCCCTTTATAAACATCCGGGTTCAATTTAAAGTCTTTAATAAAATTTAACCAGTCAATTACTTTGAGGGTTGATTTTTTGAAAGAAAATATTGCTTTGTTATTTCCGGGGTAGTTACCTACCTGGTTGTTAAGCGTAACACTGTCGGCATACCTAAACAACAGTGCATCGCTAACGGTAGCGTGCCGGGTATACCCTGTTTTTTGTTGTACAGTTTTTACAAATGCTGCATTGATGCCGCTAACACGAGCATCCTTTAGCACTTGTTGTTTAAGCGTAGCCATGTCACCCTCCTCATTTTTGTCGTAAGGCAATGCACGATGCTCAAGTCGTTTTACAATATGATAGCCAAATCCTGTTGCGATGGGGGGTGCAATTTCGCCATCCTGCTGCAGTGCAAAAACACGGGTTTCAAAAGGCAGTTCAAATTTACCAGTACCAAAGCCGGGCAGTTCTCCCCCATTCATAAAGGTAAGCTTGTCTTCACTATACTGTTTGGCCATCATAGCAAAATCAGCCCCTGCAAGCAATTGCTTATAAATAGTATCGGCCCTTGCTTCAATTAATGTTAGCTCGGCTGGGGTAGCATTGGGAGGAATGGACAATAACACCTGTGCCACCCTCCACCTGCCGGCACTTTTGCGTTCTCCTATGTGTTTAAACAAATGTATTCCGGTTGTAGTGCGGTAGGGTTTAGTTACAATGCCTGTAGTTAAACCATACACCAGGTTTTCTATTTCGTAAGGCAGGTTGAATACGGTAACGTATCCAAGGTCGCGAAATTTTAATGCCGGGTATTTTGCGGTAGCCGAAGCCGCCAGTTGTTCATAACCGGTATTGCCGGGGGATAGCTGGCCATGCAGTTCCTGCATTAGCGTGTAAGCTTTTATGGTGTCTGCTGGTGTGAGTTGGTCGTTGAGGGGAATATAAAAATGCAACACCCTTATGTCCTTCAGGCTGCGCTGCAACGCTTCCTCCACCAGTTGGTTCAAACCTTCCGCGTCGGTCATATACCCTTCGGCTACCTGGCTGCGAAAGTTTTGTAAATCGTAGTGTAATTGCTGTAAGGTATCCAATTGCTGGTCGTGCGCCGCTTTCACTTTTAACTTAAACTTTGTGTATAAGTCGAGGTATTCCCTTAGTGATTGTTCCCGGTCGGTAACCGGCATCTTATTTTTATTGTAAGCCCTTAGGAAGGTTTTTTTATCTACTGCTGAAGCCCCGTAGGTAAACAATATTTGGGCAAAAATGCGAGGGGTTGCCAGGCAAAAAAAGGCCAGCACATATAATTTGATCATTGTTTACCGCTTATAATTAATTGGTGGTGGTGCTCCATTTTACCTTTAACAATTCATCTAATTGCTGCCAGGTTAATTTTTTGCCGATAATTCTTTTATCCTTATCCAGCAGGTATAGGGTAGGCGTGAGTGTTATATCATACAATTGACGGTACCCTGGTTTTTGAGCCGCCATTACCGCGTCTGCCATTTCCTTACTTTGATAAACGTGAAACCAATCTCCAAGATTGTGTTCCCGAATGTATTTTAACCACTCCGGCTTCAAGTCTTCTTTCGAATCGGCTGATAATACGCCATACATTTTTACACCATTTTGTTTCCAACTGGCGCGGTAGATGGAATCCAGCCTGGGTAATTCTTCTTTGCAATGGCCACAGGTAGGGTCCCAGAAACATACCACGGTATACTCTCCATTTACCTTATACAAGGGCATAGGCTTACCTGCTGTGTCCAGCATTTCCAGGTCGGCAGCCTTCAACCCAATTAAATTGGCCATCAGCATATATGCCCGCCGGCTGATGGTTTCCTGCTGCTTTTCATTGAGCCAGGGTGTTAATCCCTTGCTATGGTATTTTTCAAACAAGTGAACAAATACCGCATCCTGGCCCATGTACTTAGGATTGATGTATTCATCTGTAAGCCAGTTTAATAAAAATTTGTATACTTCCGGGCTGCTTCGGGCCAATAACAACTGGTAATCAGCTTCCTTAATGATGCTGTCGGCCTGCGGTACAATTATTTCGCGGTAATACTTTTCAAACTTGGGCAAAAAGAAGGGCGTTCTTAAAATGCGGTCGTCCATAAAACTGATACCATCCCAATAGTGCGCCTTGTAATAATAATAATTTTCCAGTGAGTCGTTGCGGGTTTGCATCTTATTTCCAAGTGGGCGGGGTTCCTTCATCGCGTTGAGTAATACAGTCATCATGGAGGTAGGGTGGTTCTTTACTAAACCTTCCCGGTAATCATTCAACTCCTTATTAAACTGCATATAACTGGCTTCGTGCCGCATAGAATCCTGCTTATTGCTGGAAGCCAGGTAAGCCTGGCGGGCTGTTTCCATAGCCCTGCCTTTTACGGCGATGTATTGCTGGTATTGTTGAAAAAGGGCATTCTCCTTAGAACCGGTTACCACGGTATTTTTAACGATGTCGGTGGTGTCGATTTTTATTCCTATCACCTGTTCTTTATCCACAAAAAAATCAACGGTAATTCGTTTTCCCGGCAATACCACGGCATAGATGCCGGGCAACAACTTTTTTTTGCCGGTAAAAACGGCAACCCCACTATTACTGACTGCAGCAGAATCCTCTACATTTAAATTTTTACCCATGTGATAAGTGAGGTAGGCGATACCGCTTTTATATTGGGGTGCTTGTAAGGTAACTTTAAAATTTTGAGCAGCTATGGTAGTACAGTTCAGGCAAACGATGCAGGAAAATAAAAATCTTGTCATAGGTTATAATATGGCTGTAAATGTATCTAAAATCAATGGTTAATTGGCAGCTGTCAGCCAACGGCAGCTAAAATTACAAATGATTAACAAAAATAATTAACTGTGCAATATCCTGTAAATGCGCCGGGAGGTATATTTTTGCCCGGTGAAAAGAAAAAAATATTTATTGGA
>JBBQOJ010000128.1:0-6808 GCA_038330815.1 Chitinophagales bacterium
CAGGCCCACTTTTTTTGGTGAAAATCTCAACCTAAATAAAGGCAACAACTTTTATAGAATGCCGATTTTTTCAAAGCGGTATCCCTTTTTTGAAAAATATTCCAACATCGCCGGCAGGGCATACTGCATTCTTTCCCTGGCTTTTTCACTATCGTGAAATACTACAATCGACCCGTTCCCGGTAGCCAGTAACACATTTTCCAGGCATTTTTCTTTACTTATTGAAGTATCAAAATCACCACTCAGTACCGACCACATCACCACCGTAAAACCCTCCGGGCCACCAGCCAGTAAACGGAGCTGAAAGGGAGTTATCCTGCCATAAGGAGGGCGGAACAGCCTGGAATCAATGTATTTTTTTGCTTCGATAATATTACCAATATACGCCCGGTCAGGCGTTTTAAAACCATTGAGGTGATTAAAGGTATGATTGCCAACCCCGTGACCTTCTTCCAGTATCCTTGTATATACCGTTGGTTCGGCTACCACATTTTTTCCAATACAAAAAAAGGTAGCCCTTGCATCAAACGCTTTCAGGGTATCTAATACCAACGGCGTAACTACCGGGTGCGGACCGTCATCAAACGTAAGGTAAATCACTTTATCCTTATCCGTCAGCTGCCAGGTGCAGCGCTTATACAACAGCTTTAGCCATCCGGGCGTTTTCACAAAATAAAACATACGCAAATTTATTTTTTAAATATGATTAAACCATGATAATCGGCTCCCGTCTTAACCTCACAAAAACCTACTAAACATTAAAACAATGAAACCTAACAAACTCCTGCTTGCAATGGCGATTACGTCGTGCATTATTGCTTTTACTTCCTGCAAAAAAACAGCCGACACTTCCCGGGAAGAAATTGCCACCACAGTTGAATTAAGTTCAGACCAGGCGGTGTCCGATAATCTTACAGAGGATGCCAATGACATTTATATGGAAGCTGCCACAGAAGCCAACCTTACCGGCGAAACAGCTGGCACCCCCAATATAACTATGGGCAATATTCGCTGCGCTACAGTTACAGTTACCCCGCTGGTGGGTTTTCCTAAAAACATCGTCATCGATTTTGGAACCGGTTGCACCTCGCCATTTGGTGTTACAAGAAAAGGAAAAATAAAAATTACCCTCTCCGATTCTCTCAGAAAATTTGGCAGTTCTTCCGTAATAACTTTTGACGGCTATTTTGTAAATGGCTTTAAAAAAGAAGGCACCATCACCTGGACCAACAATAGCAACGGTGCAATAAAAGGCTGGCAGCGCAAGGTGGAAAACGGAAAAATAACAGCGCCCGGTGGAAGGTTCTGGTTACATACCGCGCTTAAAAATGTAGTGCAAACAGCAGGCTACACTACGCCCCGCAATTTGCCTGATGATGTATTTTCCATTACAGGAAGCAGCAGTGTTACCAATGCCAACCGCATTACCCGCACTTCCACTATTTTAACCGCACTTGAAAAGAAAACCAACTGCGGAAATATTACAAAGGGAACCATCTCAATGCAGGGGCCTAACCATACCGCCGTGCTCGACTTTGGCAATGGTGATTGCGACAACCTGGCTACCATAACCGTAAATGGCGGCACTCCAAAACAAATATTCCTCCGATAAAGTAGCAGCAGGCGATTGCGTTACTTCTCAGCAATTGTTTTTTCCAGCTTAATAGAGTTGATGGAAATTTGCCGCTCTTACCAATTGTTTTCATTAGTAATTATATAGCCTCGTACCACAAAGGCACCGGATTCAACCGGTGCCATTTTTTATTTCAGCAAATCAACTTAACAATTTAATTATAACCGGGAAGCCTTACATGCATCAACACGGCATGGGTATGATATTCCTGGAAAGCAGGGGGGATTACTGTGTCGAAACTATTGTTTCAACATCCACTTCGCTGCAGGGCCGGCAAGGTAATTTCAATAACAACGTTTACCTGTTATCCCCATTTTATTTTTTACCCTTTCCCGCACGACTTATCTTTGCGGCATGTTTAATAAAGTAAGAGTACGATTCGCTCCCAGTCCTACCGGGGGATTACATTTAGGCGGTGTTAGAACCGTTTTATTCAATTACCTGTATGCAAAAAAACATGGAGGTGATTTTATTGTTAGAATCGAAGACACCGACCAGAGCAGGTACGTGGAAGGAGCCGAAAAGTATATTTTTGATTGCCTGGAATGGTGCGGACTTACACCAGATGAAAGCGTACTGCATGGTGGCGAATTTGCCCCTTACCGTCAAAGTGAACGAAAAGAAATCTACTTACAATATGCAGCGCAACTGGTGAAAGAGGGGTATGCTTACTATGCCTTTGATACCACCGAAGGGCTGGAAGAAATGCGGGAAAAATTGAAAGCTACCGGTAGCCATAGTTTGCAATATGATCATCGCATCCGGATGAATATGAACAATTCCCTAGGACTACTGCCCGATGAAACGGAAGCACTATTGGCAGCCGGCACACCCTATGTTATCAGGTTAAAAGTAAATCCCAATGAATTTATTTCTTTCACCGACATGATTAGGGGGGCTATGGAATTTGACACTAATACCGTAGACGATAAAGTGTTATTGAAAGCAGATGGTATGCCCACTTACCACCTGGCAGTGGTGGTGGACGATTACCTGATGAAGATCAGCCATGCTTTCCGGGGAGAAGAATGGCTTCCAAGTGCACCAGTTCATCTTTTACTGTGGAAATACCTGTTTGGATGGGAGCACATGCCGCAATGGGCTCACCTGCCCTTGATTTTAAAACCTGATGGCAATGGCAAACTAAGTAAACGGGATGGCGACCGGCTCGGCTTCCCGGTATATGCAATGGATTGGAACGATCCGGCAACCGGTGAAACCACCAGTGGTTTCAGGGAACTCGGTTTTTTACCGGAAGCATTTATTAACCTGCTGGCCGTATTGGGCTGGAACGATGGCACGGAGCAGGAAATATTTTCACTGGAAGAACTTATAGATAAATTCAGCCTGGAGCGGGTGCATAAAGCAGGGGCAAAATTTGATGTGGAAAAAGCCAAATGGTTCAACCAGGAGTGGATCAGGAAAATGCCGGTGCACCACTACCAGCCAAGAGTAAAGGCCATTTATGAAGCCAGGGGTATAATAGGAATAGAAGAGGATTACCTGGACAAAGTGATGGGCTTAATAAAGGAGCGCTGTATTTTACTAACCGATTTTTATACGGAGGGCCTGTTTTTTTTCCAAGCACCAGTAACCTATGATGAGGCTTCGGTAAAACCGAAATGGGACATCGCCAAAAATGACTATTTTAAATCCTTTGTTGAAAAATTGTCGGAATTGGGCAAAGCGAGTGACGTGTTAATGGAGAGTTTATTTAAATCACTTGCCGCAGAAAGAAACATTAAGGCAGGTGAACTACAGATGATTTTAAGGGTGATGTTGGTGGGCAATAAAACCGGACCAGGCGTATTTCAGATTGCAACAACCATCGGGGTAGAAGAAACCACAAGAAGAATTAACAGCGCACTGGCGGTTTTCAACAAATAATTCAATTTAGTTAAGGTTGGTGGCATTAAAGAGCGCCTCCAGCCGTGGGGGGTAACTTCCCCGCCACTTAAAATTGATTACCTATAGCTTTCTGTGGCCCTATTTTATCCTTGCTGTTCCATCTGCGCAACTACTGCAGAAAAATGGGTGTCGAAAGCGCTTTCAATTTGTGCAATATCCTTTTCCGCCAATTGAACAATACCGGTGGTGTTATCCAGGGCGTGTTGGGGTGTACGAATACCGGGAATTACCGTGCTCACTGCATCGTAGCTTAAAATATAACTCAATGCCAGCGCGGTTTTGCTTATTCCATATTGGGCACATAGCGGCCACACCAGTTGCTCCAACGCAGCTAAAGCATCCGCCAGTATGTCTTTATTAAACCTGAAACTGCGATGATCGTCTTGTGTAAATGCTGCCTCCTTACTAAATTTTCCTGTTAATAGCCCAAACTGAAGTGGCATGCGGGCAATAACCCCAAACTGTTCCGCTTTAGCCTGCTGCATTATTCCCTTTGCCCGTTGATTAATGATGTTAAATACCAGTTGAAAACCGCTACCCCAATGGGACTTCATTAACAAGGCAGCCTCCGGTTCAGGATGAAATGTATTTAGCGACAGGCCCCAATACCGGATCTTCCCTTGCTGCTGCAATAATTCCATGGCAGCCACGCATTCCGTAGTTTCAAAATGGCTCATCCTGGCGGTATGCAACTGGTAATAGTCGATGGTGTTTCGCTGCAGCCGCTGCAGGCTCAGCTCGCAGGCGTTAACAATATACTCTTTTGAATAATCTACCTGGATGGCGCCATTAATTGCCCGGTGCCCAACCTTGGTAGCAATAACTACATCCGGGTTGTTCTGCAATGCTGTTCCTAACAATGTTTCTGAGTGGCCAAGACCATAAAAGTCGGCGGTGTCAAAGAAATTAATACCACGGTCCAGGGAAGCGCGGATAGCCGCCACGGATACTTCATCATCGGCCTTACCCCATCCAATGGGCGTGTTACCCACCATGGCATTTCCGCCAATGGCCCAGGCACCAAAACCAATTTCACTTACTTTTAAGTCTGTACTGCCAAATTTTCTGTATTGCATAACCGGGAGTTATATCTCCCCAATTTACTGAATAGAATTACATTTACAAACATTTTAAATGAACCTTACCAATGGAGGAAAATTTTAAGCGTCCCATAAGAGTGCTGGTAGCAAAATGTGGTTTAGACGGGCATGACCGTGGTGCAAAGATTATCGCAAGTGCGTTAAGGGATGCAGGCATGGAAGTAATTTACACCGGGCTGCGTCAAACCCCTGAGATGATCGTCAATGCCGCCCTACAGGAAGATGTGGACGCCATTGGTATTAGTATATTAAGTGGTGCGCACAATACCGTATTTCCTAAAATCATTCATTTGATGAAAGAAAAAAAAATGGAGGATGTATTGTTAACCGGGGGTGGTATTATCCCTGAAGACGATATGGAGACCTTGTATGCTATGGGCGTGGGCACCCTCTTTCCACCTGGTACCACCACAACAACTATTGCGGCCTATATTACAAATTGGGTAAGTACCCACAGGAACTTCTAAACAACAGTAATCTTTCACCGCATTTTTTCAGCCAATTTTTATTGCCGCCGCCTGGCCACTACCCCTGCGGGCAATGCCATCTTTCAATTTACTGCATCCATCAAACCGCCATTTTTTCACCGGCTATTTCCATTTCATTTATTGTAAACTACACTTCACCTGTTCAAAACTGCGCCTTAGCCGGATTCACTTTTATGCCAGCCAAATGTGCTGCACATTTGTGCTGTAAAAAAATTATATAGTCATGAAAAAGATTTTAATGTTCCTACTGGCCATTTCAATTGCCACCGCATCTTTTGCACAATGCGCTACTATGAACATCACCACAGTAAAAAAATCAACACCGGGGGCCCTGTTACCAGCAAAATTTACAACCATGTAGCAGTGGTAGGTACTGCCGATTCTTCGGTCAACGTCCAGGTAATCGGGGAAAAAGAGGCCGTTGAAACAATTGCAGTAAAATTCCAGTAAGGCAGTTTGCACATCAGCAGTACCACTACGAATGCCTGCAATGACCGGGTGACGGTATACGTGCCTGCTGCCTGACTAACCTCCTTTTATATTCACGGTGCCTCCGTTATCAGCAGTATAGGGATGCTGGATAATAAACTATTATACATCACCATTAACGGAGCCGGCAAATCAAACGTAGAAGCGATCGGGGGTATTGGTATCAATACCATTGCCGATAGTATGATGGAAGCTGCTGAAATTTAATCGATACTACGTTATCGACTATTAACAACGGCACCTGGAAAAATTGGTACTAGCAATTATATTCCGGGTGCCTTATTTAGTGTATCCGGTTGATACATTACGCAGGGAGGAATACCAACCCTTCAATGAAAACTACCGCTTGCTCATTGCCAGGTTTTTTAATTGAAAAGGTTGGTTTCTTGCAATCAAAAACTACCACAATGCACTACAACGTACCGCAATACCAACCGATCAATAGAATAGCCAGCTCACTGGAGAAACAGTTAAACCAGGGTTTTAGAAAATTTATCCATTCGCTAATGGGAAATAAAATACAGGAAAATAATATAACAGTCAGCAGGCTTGTTCCAAAAAGAAATTTTTTCCTCGATAAATACCAGGCACTTTTAAATAACGGCAAAACCGGCAACGTACAGGTAATCAACGTGGAGAAAACGATTACCAGCGATATTGATAAAAATATCGTTGTTTATATTACTTTCCAGTTAATCGCAACAGCAGGCGTAAGGCTGTACACTGCTGTGGCGATGGCAACGCGGGACAACATCCCACAGAATAATACCATTATACCTATTTACTATAATGCGGACGATTTTACGGTGATTGTACTGTTGTAATAAGGATGCGGATACTACCCAGTTGCCGTTACATAGTATCATTAGTTACCAAGATGCAATCTACCGGAAAGTGATATTCCAACATAGTTGAAATAATGTTGACCAGTGCATAAAATTACGGGCTAAAAAAATCACCTGCAGCAGGGGCTGCATTTCCAACCCTTTCATGCCTTTTTTTAGTATAAAACAGGTGTATTCCCTACTGGCTATATCCTGGTAAACGAGCCCAGTTATTCCCCAAACAAACCTGGAAAGCAAATAAATTACTCCGCCAAGGCTGCCGATAAAATCTTAATTTTGGCCAAACTTTGCCATGTATAAGACCATTTTAACCGACCTTCAAAACGGTATATTAATTATTACCAT
>JBBQOJ010000129.1:0-6797 GCA_038330815.1 Chitinophagales bacterium
TTAAAAAACATTCAGTCCATCCTGCTGATAAAAGCTAAACCTTTCACAAAAAGAAAATCTGTAGTACACAAACCGGAACTCAAAAAAAATGAAATGCAGTATTTAAGGGCTTCTCCACCGATTTAGCTGCAATGTGGGCTAGATGTATGCGTTGCGGAGACATCGCCTGGGAAGTACAAGGTTTATAGCAACCTTGTTATATCCAGAGCGGCGCATTAATAAAATGAGGTATTTCTGCCGGGGAATTATACCAGCGTGCACCTGACCGTCCATTACAACCCATCCATTTCATCGGCCTTTAACTCCATTCTTGCTTTTCGTTGTTGCGCCGGCGTTAGTGGTTGTATCCAGGAATTATCATAGGGTTTAAAGGCGGGATGTTGTAACACTTCCTGCAAGGGAACCTTGTTATCAATATAGGCGGCCAGTACCCTAAAGGCCAGTTTGTTTTCCTTTTTTAAAATGAGCAAACTCGCATTGGTACCCGCTTTCACGGCAATGGGTACGCCCCCGCCCAGTTCGGCCCAATGCCCTCCCAGGTATAGGTTTTTCACTGGTGTTTGGTAATGGGCAATGTTATTCTGCATGTTTTCCTTGCCAGGCTTGGCACCCATCATAGTGCCATTTTTATTCCCTGTATAACGGTGATGGGTAACCGGTGTAGCTACCTCATAAAAAAGGATATGCGAACGCAGGCCAGGGGCACATTTTTTTTCCACCCGGTCAATGATTTTATCTGCTATCTCCAGTTTCAGTTTTTTATAGGCTTCCCCACGGATATAATTTCCGTGTTCGTCCCTGGTAGTAAACCAGTTGTCGCTAAAGTCCATATAGGCAGGCATAAACAAGGTAAGGGTACCCTGCCCCTCCGGCGCCATTGATTTATCCCGCAGGGAAGGTGCCAGGATACTGATCTCGCTTTTCAACGGATCACCACCGGAATGATCCTGGAAACTGCCCTTTTCAGAAGCAATGTGCACCAGTTCTTCATTAAATCCAAGTGCTTCCGCCGTACAATCCAAGGCAATTGAAATGGTTACAGAGGAACTGTACATCACCGCATTCCTTAATTTTTTAATCAGTTGATCAGGCACCACATTGGGTGGGAGCAGCTTTTCGTACAGTGTTTCTACATCATTGGCGGCAATTACATATTTACAATCAAATTGATAATTTTTACCGGCCCGTTCAAATGCCACTCCTTTAACGGTATTATTTTCCAGCAGAATTTGGGTAACCTTGCACCTGCAATGCACTTCATTTTGGTAATACCCGGCTACATACTGCAGCCATTCCGGTATTACCTGCCCTCCACCTTTGGGCGGACTTTGAAAATCACCATAATAGGCCCATCCAATGGGCACCAGGCAGGAAAGCAACTCTGTTTCGGAAGCGAAGATGCGGTGTATGGTCTCGTCTTTAAAATATTTACGGAGGCCCTTCTTTAATCCCTTTTCGCCACTGTAGGTGATAAAGGGGATAAAGGGTATTACAAATTCGAGCAATCTTTTTTTATTGATGATGCGTTCCACCAACGTCATGGTTTCTTCTGACCTGAAGACACGGCTGTAATTTTTAAATGACTTCCCTAATTTTTTAGCCGCTTTAAAAAAGCGAATGATTCCTTCCCTATCACCGGGATACTCGCGGATTAACTGGTCGCGCAATTCATCAGGATTATTGGTTAACAGGTAATCAAAATCATCTCCCAGGTAACGTCGGATGCGTTGTTGCTGCACAGCATTGGGATGGTCAGTTCCCAATACATCAAAGATCCTGCTTACCAGGCCATCGGGCTTGCATTGATTCAACCAATGTATGGCCGTATCGAAAATAAAATCCTTTCTTCTAAAACCGGCGAGGTAACCACCTACATGTGGTTCTTTCTCCAACACGCAAACAGAAAAACCTGCCTTGCTCAACAAGGCTGCTGCCGTTAACCCACCCACTCCGGCACCAATCACCGCGATGTCGTAAAAGGATTTTAGCTCCGGTTGTTTCATAATTGTATTGATAAAATGCTTGCTGGTAATTTACTACTTGCAGGTACTATAAAAATCATTCGTTTAAGCAGCTAACTCACCTGGTGACAAATGACGCAATTATTGCAGTGCCCGGTCCACGGAAAAGTGCTCCAGGGTACAACGTAAAAAGGCCGGCGATTACACAACAACTTTTCACCAGCCACCATCATTTGCCTACGCAAGCAGGTGTTCAAGCATAAACTGTCCGCCCATCTTAAAAAAAATAACGTCGTTATTAAACAGGGACGCGGTGGCTTTGATGTTGCCATTGGCTTCTGTCGCATAGTTGATTTCCGCCTGGATAATACTGTTTACCCGGGGATCGATGAGCGATAAAAATTTTAAGTTGTCGGCCCTTGTAAGCCTGGTAGCATTACCCAGCGCCTTTTCCAGCAATTCTTTTATTATCTGCAGCATACAAACACCCGGTACTACGGGTTGTTCGGGGAAATGGCCCCCGAAAATGGAATGGGTTGTATTAATTTCCAACACAGCTGAAATAGTAGCCGCCTGCTGCTGAAAATGGGTGACAAAAAAGAAATCTCCTGCTAACATTATCTTGGTAATATTTTTAGTCCGATGTTGAATTTAAATCGATGGTGCGTAATATCAATGCTGTCGGGAACGCCGTTGGTATATTTCTCCACAATGGCCTGCATTACCGGTGTACGTTTTGTTGATCTTTCCATGCGCACCAGGGTATCGCCTGCCCTATTGGTAACATAACGGTAATATCCCTTCGCTTGCGGGAAGCTGTAAAAAATCAGCCCATCCCTTGTTTGCGTCGTTACCCGGGCCGGGTTGATTCCCTCCATCAGCACCAGTTCAAAATCCTTTCGCAGGGTAGTAATCACTGCTTTTCTATCCAATTGTTTAATCGCTGAGTGTACTTTAAAAACACCTTCACTGGAAAATTCAAAATCAAAAAATTGTACGCCAATTTCGTTTGAAAAAACTAACCGCAGGCTGCTGTCGGGCATTCGCTTGATAAGCAATAAACCACTGAGGTAATTATCCAGCACATCAATTTTTGCCTTATAAAGAGCCACTGTATATGCTGGTTTAAAAGCTAACAACCTGCTCACATCGGCGCTTGCCGGCTGCAGGTTTTTGTAAGCCGATGCGCAGCCAAACAACAACATCACTACACTACCTGATAGTAAACAACGCATCCTGCAAATTTGAATTAAGTTCCCGGTTTACAAAACGAATGATGGTATGATCACCTGACAGTTCCTGCATTTCAATGCTGTTGGCCGCATAGTCTCTTTTATCCACCAGCACCTTAATGTTTTTAAACAAGGTTTTGATTCCGCTCGCCACCGGTATCAGTTCTACCAGGTAACTGGTTTTATTTTCAAATACCCTGGTCTTAAAATCTGGATTGCTGAGGGCCGTACCCTGCATGCAATCCATCATTATTTTATTAACCTGCTGAAAAAGCTTGTTAGATCGGGCAGATACCGTGGTTTCCTTTTGGCCATCTTTAATGTACACTTTGTCATTATTGATAATCATCAGGTATTGAAAAGGATGGGTATACTCCATACGCACCAGGTTGTTTTTTTTGAACCAGCATTTTCCTTTGGACACTATCTTTTCTGATAACATGCTTAGTTCCTTCTCCTGCACAAAATCACTTTTGATGGTGCTGGTTTTTTGGGAAGCTGCCGTAAACGCCGAACTAAAACTGCTGATATCCGTGATGGGGGTGAATCCCGCATACTGGGCCCACACACTGTTGGCGAAACATACGATACCGGTTATGATGATTAATTTAAGCATAAGGCTTTATTTGCAACAATTGATCCAGTCTAACAATTTCGTACCCGTTTTCCCTTACCCATTTAATAAAACCCGGCAAAACGGCCAGCGTGGTGCGACTGGTATCGTGAAACAAAAATACCGCTCCTGGTTGTAATGCCCGCTTTATCTTTTTATACAACTTTTGTTCATCTTTTATCACCGTATCCATGGAACGCACACTCCAGCCTACGGGTGTGTATTTTCCCCTAATAATGGCTTTCTTCAGGTTGGGATTGATTACCCCGTACGGAGGACGAAATAGTTTAGGCTGCATCCCGGTTACCCGCAACACTTCCTGGTCCATCTGCTGCATGTCTGCCAGCATTTTTTTGGACGAAAAAAGATCGAACCAATAATGATGTGAATAGCTATGGTTACCGATCAGGTGGCCTTGCCGGTGTACGGCTTGCAACAGTTGCTCGTTTCCCTTAATGCGGTGGCCGATACAAAAAAACGCCGCTTTCACCTCCTGCTCCTTTAGCACCTGCAATGTTTCGATGGTATACTGTGTGGCCGGACCGTCGTCAAAACTAAGTGCAATTTCTTTTTTGCCATTAATTGCCGCACAATATACCGGAAGGAAAAACCCGGAAGAAACTTCGTAACAACCATAAAAAACCACCAGTGAATATCCCAGTAATAGTAACAGGTATCCGAAAAATGGCAGGTGGGTGAACTGGTTGATTGCCAACGCCAACACCAGCAACAGGATAAAAACGATATTGGTGTTCCTGAAAGTTAACATGCCGTAATCAATAATAAGGAGTGATGGGTATATTGGGTTTGATGATAAATAAGTATTCTTTTCAGGGGCCTGGCGGAATTAATCTCCTTAAAGGTATTACCGTCTGCAGGCAACTGACCGGCCATCACCAGCTGGGACGCTAACCAAAGTGCAAAAGCGGCTGAAGTGGGATATTCACCGCACAGGTGTTTATAATTGATGGCCGGGATACCTGTAAAACAGGTTGTTATTATTTTATCATACGAATCATCGCTTTTTATGTCCCCATTCCTGCCGGTAATCAAAAGGTCAATGTCGGCGGTGGTTATGGATTGATCCTGCAAAAATCCGCCGATACGGCCGGAAATTTCCTCCATGCCGGAGGGCTTGTAAAAAGTAGTAAGCGCCGCTAATTTCGCATAGTCGTTACCGGAAGCCTGGCGCGTTAGCAGGAAAAATGCCGCCCCTTCGCCGGCAATGGTGCCCTTGCCCGCCGCATCGTACAAATCCAGGTTCGACCTAAGCTCCTTTTTGTATATACCAAAGCGGGATAATATAGTATGACTGGCATTGGTGATTTCATCCAATCCTCCCACCAATACATTATTGGCTTCTCCTTCCTGTAGTAACAGCATGGCATCAAGCAGGGCACTTTCAAAAGAGAAACTCCTGTGAACAAAAACATTATTGTACCCATGGCATTTCAACTGCAAGGCGATTTGGGCGCCAACCGTATTGTGCGTTGATTGAATAAAGGCCGTGGGTGCCAACAGTGACTCCTGCTGATCTATCATTTTTGTTAAAAAAGTACCAGTGTCCTCCAGGCAACCATAGGCGGTGCCGGTTACGATGGCATCCGGCACGGTAACACCCGCTTCCTGTAAACATTCCATGGCCGCAGCCACGCCCATTTTAATAATCCTGCTCATACGACGGATGAGTTTTGGATCAATCAACGTTTTATAATCCGGTTCAACGCAATTCAGGCGGTTACCGGTATGCGCCAGTGGCTGTTCCCATAAACCCGGGTGGCCAAAGGTTGGCTGTGGTGAAATATTTCCGGTGGCCCGTATATACAATTGCATCTTATGTTTTTGAAAATACCAGGGATGAACAATTTCCGCCAAATCCAAATGAATTTGACAATACATGATTAACCAGCTGATCGCTGAGGAGGGCCGTTTCCGGCACAAATGGTAAACCGGCCATGGGAGTTTGTAAACGCAGGTTCGGAAACACCAGGTTTTCACGGATAGCCAAAACGGAAAACACTGCTTCCAATCCGCCGCTGGCACCAAGTGTATGCCCGGTGAACGACTTGGTAGAACTCATTTTTGGAAATGGCGCTTCAAATAAACGTTTGATGGCCGTTCCTTCCGCGATATCATTGTTGTTGGTACCCGTTCCATGCAGGTTAATATAATCCACCTGCTGTGGTGTTAGCCCGCTGCGTTGGAGCGCACCCTTCATTGCCAAATACGAACCTGTCCCTTCCGGTGAAGAAGCTGTTTGATGATAGGCATCGTTGGCATTGCAGTATCCGGACAGCCGACAAACGGGGTCCTTTGATAACAGCGCCGCCACCTTTTCGGAAACCAGCACTACAAAACCCGCACCCTCACCGAGATTTAATCCTTTACGGTATTCATCAAATGGTTTGCACCATTGCTGGTCGAGAATCATCAGCGTATTAAAACCATTGAGGGTAAATTTCGTAAGCGCATCTGTACCACCTGTCACCACTACATCCAACAGGTTATGCCGGATGAGCCTCGCCCCGTAGCATATGGCATTGGCAGAGGAAGAACAGGCAGTACTAATGGTAGACACGTAATCGCGGATACCAATATCATCTGCAATTAACTCTGTAGTGAAGCCACACTCGTGGTGCACAACGTCTTTTAATTTACCCTTTTTCGGATCAGCCGCAAATTCGTCAAAAAAGTGTTCGGTGCGATCCATACCGCCCACCGTGGTGGCGGAAATCAACCCGGTTCTGAGCCCGGCTGACACCGGGATACCTGCCTCGTTCCATGCTTCCCTGGCAGCCATCATTCCCAGCAGTGCCGAGCGACTGATTACTGCGGGTATACCTAACCGTTGGGCAAGCATTTCATTGGAGAGCTTCACCTCTGCTACCGGCAGGGTACCGGCATGCACTGATGGCAGGTAGCGCATAGTGTCCATACCGGCCCGGTCACTTTTAAGCGCCACCAGGCATTCGGCGGTAGTATTGCCAATAC
>JBBQOJ010000130.1:0-6790 GCA_038330815.1 Chitinophagales bacterium
AACAAGTGCAGGCGGCTTTCTTCATCCAGCTGAGGGTCGGTTAAATTTCGTTTAGCCGTACCCTTGATAGGTTGAGAACAAACGCGGCTATCCGAAATTTTGAAATAACGTTCCGGGCTTGCGCATATACAGTACCGTTCGTTAAGTTTATACAAAGCAGCAAAAGGATTGGGCGAAATATCCACCAGTGCGCTGTACACAGTGAGTGGATCTATCACTGCATTTTCGGCAAAAAATTCCTGGCAGAAATTTACTTCATAGCAGTCGCCACGAAGGATATGCTGTTGCAGTTTTTTCACAATACTGATATAATCGTCTTGCGAAATCCTGTTCCTGATATCAAGGTTGGGGAAACTCTTGTCAAATAGCAACCTGCTGTAGGTTTGAATCTCAGCAAAGAGTTCCGCTTCATCAGTATCGGAATAAATGGTTACTTCCTGCTCAGTTAATTGCAGTACGATTTCAGGCACAAAAAAGCAACTATCCGGGAAGCCGATAGGGTCTTCATTCATAGACACCAATTGCTCCGTTTCATTTTTCAGGTCGTATCCCAGGTGACCAAACAGCCATTCCGTACCGGGTTGATAAAATTGCCGTAACGATTCAAAAGTGCTGCCGGCAACGGTTTCAATTTTTCGCTTGCTCCCCACTGCCAACAGGCATTCAAAAGAAGGGGAGTCGAAATGATATTGCCTGTTATCAAGAAAACAAAAAATGTTGAACGGTTGTGCCCAGTTCAACATTTTATTTCTGAATTCAATAAAGTTATCTATCGGAAAAGAAATTGCTTTTTTCACATAGTTGTATTCCAGGTGACCGTAATTATCTTACCAACTTAAAAATCGTCCTCATCATCAAAGCCCCCTCCACCACCATCCAGGTCATCAAATCCAAGGTCTTTAAACTCTTCGTCTATTTTAAAATCATCCTCTTCATCTTTGGCCGGCTTTTTACCCGCAGTTTTTTTTGCTGCGGATTTCGGTACATCAAACTCATCAAAATCAGGGTCCCAACTATCATCTTCATCTCCCTTTTCCCAGTCATCAGCTTCATCTAAATCGCTGTCATCATCATCATCGTCTTCATCGTCATCCGCCGCCTTTTTCTTGCCACTGCTCTTTCCCTTTTTAACCGGAGTAACATCCTCGTCCAACTCCTCCTCCTCATCATCATCCTCTTCCTTTTTAGATTTGGGGGATGCCTTCGCAGTTTTTTTTGTATCCGGTGCTGCCTTTGGTGTTACTTTCTTTTCTTTATCTGATTTAGTAGCCATATATCACTAATTAATGCTGTAAAATTTCTGATAGATTTTTAAATAGCCAAAAAAAAAGGCATGTTTTTTTTATTATTTATTCTCCTGCAATGATGATCTGGTCGCGGCCCGGTCCATTACTGATGTATTTTACCGGTACTTGCAAAAACGTGTTAATGTAGTCAATATAGTTGGTCATATTAACCGGCAATTCCTTGTAATTGGTAATGGCTGTAATATCCGTTTGCCAACCTGCAAAGTTTTTATGTACCGGTTCAATATCCACCTGGCTCATCTGGTACGGGATACACTTTTCCTCCCTTCCATCAATGGAATAGGCGTTACATACTTTGAGCACGGGCAACGAATCAAGTATATCCGTTTTTGTCATTATAATTTTGGTAACTCCATTAATCATACAGGCGAAATTAAGGGCCACCAGGTCAATCCAGCCACAGCGGCGCGGCCTGCCGGTGGTAGCACCAAATTCACTGCCTATTTTACGGATCAACTCACCTGTTTCATCGTGTAACTCGGTAGGAAAGGGCCCGCTGCCCACCCTGGTGCAATAGGCCTTGGATACGCCATACACTTCCTTAATTTTTTGCGGCGCAATACCTAATCCCGTACAAACGCCCGCTGAAATAGTGTTGCTGCTGGTAACAAAGGGAAAAGTGCCAAAATCAACATCCAGCATGCTACCCTGCGCTCCTTCTGCCAACACTTTTTTACCCTCGCTAATTTTATCATTGATAAAATATTCACCATTCACAATTTTAAAATCACGCAGTAATTCAATCGATGCAAAAAACTCATCTTCCCAGGTACTGATGTCTTCCTGGAAATTATAATTATCTAAAAGGCGTTGATGCTTCAACCTGATTTTTATGTATTGAGAAACAAACCCTTTGTTAAGTATATCGCCTACCCTTAGCCCATTTCTGCCGGTTTTATCCATGTACGCCGGCCCGATACCCTTTAAGGTAGAACCAATTTTTTCATTTCCTTTTGCCATCTCGCTGGCTTTGTCAAGCGCACGGTGCGTAGGTAAAATAAGGTGAGCCCTTTCACTGATATAAAGGTTCTTTTTATAGTCAATTCCCATGGAGGCGACTGTTTCGCACTCCCGCTTTAAAGTAACTGCATCCAGCACTACACCATTGCCTATCAGGTTAATTTTATCTTCATGAAAAATGCCGCTGGGTATTTGGTGAAGCACTACTTTTTTACCCGCTACATAAAGGGTATGGCCTGCATTGGGCCCGCCCTGGAAACGAGCTATGATATCGTATTGGGGAGCAAAATAATCTACTATTTTCCCCTTCCCCTCATCGCCCCACTGAAGTCCTAAAATTACATCTACCATTGGTTGTTGATCGGTTTAATTTATACAAGAATTTATTGCTTCCCACTTTGCTGCGCCGGTAAGGAAACAGGTAAAAATGAGGCGGGGTGTAAACATTTGTACGCCCCGTTTTCGCTTATTACAACGGTAAAAATAAATTGAAATAAATCAACCACCTAAAATGATATTTATTTGTTTATTAAACGTGGAGAAGCTATAGGCAGGGTTAAATAGCAATTAGGGAGATGAATGCTGCTGTGCCGATTTTCATTCACCTTGTAGTAGGTTAACTACAGGCCAATGACGGCCCCCTTATATAATACTGCAGTTACAACTATTTATGAACATTGGAGGTAATGGGTATTCTATTTGCCTGATAAAATATATAACTTTGAAATATTAATGAAACCTTGCTTTATTGCCATTTTTACTACTGCAATTACCTTCCTCTGTTGTAAGGCAACCTTGTTTGCACAGGTATGCAATGGCGCTTTCGGCGACCCGGTGGTAAATGTTACTTTTGGCAGTGGTGCCAACCCGGGACAACAACTAAATCCCGGCGTTACCACCTATAATTTTACTAATAACACCTGTCCGGATGACGGCTTTTATACCATTGCGAATAATAGTGTTGGTTGCTTTGGCAATTCCTGGCATTCACTGGCATCAGATCATACCCCCAATGATACCAATGGATTCATGATGATTGTAAATGCCTCCTACACGCCCGGCGATTTCTATGTGGATACGGTAAGGGATTTATGTGCATTTACTACCTATGAGTTTGGTGCATGGATTACCAATGTATTAACGCCTACATCCTTTTGCGTAACTCCCATATCCCCGAAATTGGTGTTCAGTATTGAAACTGTTACAGGAACTGTACTGGGCACTTTTTCTACAGGCGATATACCTTCTTCCAACGTTGCCACCTGGCAGCAATACAAACTGTTTTTTACCACTCCGCTCAACACCAGTGATATTGTATTGCGTTTAACCAATAGCGCACCGGGCGGTTGCGGTAATGACCTGGCGCTGGATGACATTACCTTCCGGCCTTGCGGGCCCAGCGTTATTACCTCACTAGGTAATAATCCACAAAATTCTTTTGATCTGTGTTATGGTACGGCATCCGCAATGCCGATAACCGCCGTGCTCGGATCGGGTTTTGTTTCCCCTTCCCTCCAGTGGCAAACCTCCGGCGACAGCGGTAAAACATGGATGGATATCGCAGGAGCTACCTCGCTTTCTTACCAGTTCACCGGAACACAGGTGGGCACCTACCAGTACCGGCTATCCGTAGCGGAAGGCACCAATATTGGTATTTTAAGTTGCAGGGTGGCTTCCAATCCCATTACCATTACCATTTATGATGCACCGGCTATAACTGCTTCTGTTAATAGCCCGGTTTGTGAAAACGAATTGCTCTCTTTTGTTGCCACCGGGGGTAATGGGTACACCTGGACAGGGCCGATGGGATTTAGTTCTACCCTTGCCAACCCCACCTTAACGGCCGCTGCCAATAGGGCTGGTCAATACCTGGTGACTGCTACCGACAGTATTAGATGTGTGGGCACCGCTGTTGTAAATGTTGTTATTAACCCTAGCCCTATTGCTACCATTTCAGGCATGCAGCTACTTTGTGAGGGCGACAGTGTGCAACTGCAAGCGGGTGGCGGTACTTCTTATAACTGGTTGCCAACTGCAGGTTTATCATCCGCTACAATTGCCAATCCCATAGCATCACCCCCCGATACCACCCGCTATGCTGTGGTAGTGAGCAATACCAACAATTGCAGGGATACAGCTTCCATAATACTTTATGTGATAGCACCACCGGTGGCAAATGCCGGCCCGGATAAATTTCTATTAAAAGGGATGGGAGTTACCCTGGAGGGATTTGTTAGCGGATCCGCCATCGATATCAATTGGTCTCCAGCTGCTACGCTGGATAACCCTACCCTGGCTACTCCCACTGCACGCCCCCTAATTGATACCCGCTATACGTTAACCGTTGTATCCGATGCGGGTTGCGGCATTGCCACAGACGATGTTTATGTTATTGTATACAACGATATTTATGTACCCTCTGCCTTTTCACCCAATAACGACCGGTTGAATGATAAGTGGCGGATACCTGCGTTGGCTGCTGATCCTACGGCACGGGTGGTGGTTTACAACCGGTTTGGCAAAGTGGTATTTCAATCAACCGGCAATGCCCGGGAATGGGATGGAACGTACAATGGGAAACCCCTACCAACAGGCGCATACGCTTACCTGCTAGAATTAAAAAATGGGAGCGCACCCGTAAAGGGCATGGTAATGCTGGTGCGTTAACCACCCGAATTAATAAGTTGCGGTAGCTGTTAACCTGTAGTAGAAAGCAACTGGTAACATTGCCGGGCAATTTCCAGCTCTTCATTGGTGGGTACAATCAATATTTTTACGGCAGCATTATCGGTATTTATTTCCCGTATCCCATCTATCCGCTGGTTATTTTTTTCCTCGTTAAGGTGAATGCCCAGGAAGGTAAGATTGGAAGCCACCATCTTCCGGAGTGCAACATCATTTTCCCCTACCCCCCCTGTAAAAACAATGGCATCAACCCCATTAAGGATGGCCGTATAAGCGCCGATGTATTTCCTTATCCGGTAAGCATACATCTCAAATGCCAGGGCAGCTGCTTCGTTACCCTGTTCAATTTCCCGCCGGATATCCCGCATATCACTAAAACCGGTAAGGCCCAGCATCCCGCTTTTTTTATTAAGCATCGAGTTTACCTGGTCAAGATCGTACCCTAGCTGGTTAACCAGGTGAAAAATCACGGATTGATCTATATCGCCACTTCGCGTTCCCATCACCAGGCCATTCATCGGGCCCATTCCCATACTGGTATCAATACTTTTACCGTTTTCTACAGCAGTGATGCTGCAACCATTTCCCAAATGAATGGTGATAAGCTTTGCCCCGGCATTTCCGAGGTAGCGGCCAGCTTCTGCTGAAACGTACTTATGACTGGTACCATGAAACCCATAGGCTCGTATTCCGTAGGTACGATAAAAATCGGCAGGAATAGCGAATCGATAAGCTTTTGGCGGAAGCGTTTGATGAAAGGCCGTGTCAAAAACCGCCACCTGTGTAGCAGTGGTAAAAATCTTTTCCGCTACTTCTATACCCAGGTAATTAGGAGGATTGTGCAAGGGGGCCAATGAGAATAATTTTTTAATCTCTTCCTTAACCAGGCTGTTGATAACGGTAGTTGCTGCAAAACTTTCGCCTCCATGCACTACCCGGTGCCCCACCACATTTATATCGGACGGGTCGCTAACCACGCCGTTCACCGGGTGAGACAGTAGCCGGGCAACCTCCTGCAAGCCTGCGGCATGGTCCAATATTTCCATTTCCGCTGTTATTAATCCAGGTTTACCCTCCATAAATATTTTATGCACAATGGTGGAATTAAGCATTCCAATCCGCTCCACTATACCGCTGCAAACCACCGTCCTGGCAGGCATGGTAATCAATTGGTACTTGATTGAACTACTACCCGAATTAATCACGAAAATATTCATACCGCCTGCTTTATTTAATTGTTTGTTGAATTGCATTTACTATTGCTGCGCCTGGATTGCTGTTATTACCACCGTGTTAAAAATATCATCTACGGTACAACCCCTGCTTAAATCATTTACCGGTTTATTAAGTCCCTGTAACATGGGCCCTATTGCCAGTGCGCCCGTTTCCCGCTGAACCGCTTTATACGTGTTATTGCCGGTATTCAGGTCGGGAAAAATCAATACGCTTGCCTGGCCCGCAACCAGTGAATCCGGCATTTTTTGCCTGCCGATTACGGGATCTACCGCTGCATCATATTGAATAGGGCCTTCTACTTTCAAATCGGGCCGGCGGTTACGAACAAATTCAGTAGCACGACGTACTTTTTCAACATCTTCGCCCTGGCCCGAGGTGCCGGAGGAATAGGAGAGCATCGCAATTTTTGGTTCAATTCCAAACATGATGCTGCTTTCTGCCGAGGAAATTGCAATATCGGCCAACTGCTCAGAAGTAGGTTTAGGATTTACCGCGCAATCACCGAAAACAGTCACCCTGTCGGGAAGGCACATAAAAAATATGGAAGATACGGTGGCCACACCCGGCTTGGTTTTTACGAATTGCAATGCCGGCCGGATGGT
>JBBQOJ010000131.1:0-6740 GCA_038330815.1 Chitinophagales bacterium
ATTTTGTGGTCCCGGCGAGAATCGAACTCACATCTAAAGTTTAGGAAACTTCTATTCTATCCATTGAACTACGGGACCAGTGCTGCTATTCTCACGGCTTGCTTCAGCCAAAAATTAAAATAACTGGCGCAAGTTAGTAAAAAAAAGGATAGCCCATCGCAGTGGCTGTGTTTTTACAGCCATTGCTCTTTTAACAGCAGTTCCATTTACTTACCTTCGTAAATCCCTGCCAGCATCCCCAATTACCCACCACGGGCCCAATTAAGTGTTTCACCCGCGATCCTTCCCGCATTTAACAAATTATTAAAGCTGTAAAGCCTTCCCCGGGCGGGAATTTGAAATCATCAAACAAAATTTCAATATCGCCCCCTATCTTTGCCTACCTAATAAATATTGCGCATGAAGTGGTTGAATGTAGTTATTAAATATCGCCTTTGGATAGGTATTTTATTATTGGCGCTGGCCATTTTCACTAATATACAGGCTGGTTTTTGGCCTTCGTTTGTTCTTTACCTGCTGGCAGTGGTGTTAATTGTCGGTCATTTTGTATTTGGCCCTATGCGCCTCATCCAGGAATGTATGGAAACCGGCAATATGGAAGGTGCCAAAAAAGTATTGGCCTCTATTTGGTTTCCCGCCTTATTGATAAAACCAATTCGTTCCGTGTATTACACCGTAAAGGGCAACCTCGACATGGTGGAGCAGAATTTTGATGGTGCCGAAAAAAACCTGAAAAAGAGCCAGGAACTAATGGGCGATGGTACCGGACTAATGGGTGGACAAATGAAACAGGCCGAAGGGGCCAATAAACTGCAGCTTGGCATGTTATCGATGCAAAAAGGCGATATGAGACAGGCCGAAAGTTATATCCGCGGTGCCATCCGTGCCGGCCTTCCGGATAAAGAAAATGAAGCGGCAGCCTACCTGCAATTGTCTTCGATCATGATAAACAAACGCGAATTCAGGGCAGGAAAAGAATATTTTAGAAAGGCAAAAGGCCTTAAACCAACCACTCCCCAAATAGCCGACCAGATAAAACAAATGGAAAAGTACATTACCCGGATGCCAGGATAGGCACCCGTGATTAATTAGGGCGTGCCCCTCCCGCGCGGCGGGGTGGGTCGGACTTTTCGCTACAAGTCCTCACCACTCGTGCCTCGTGTCTGTGGGCTTTTCGCTGCAATCCCTCACGCGGGCATCCTCCACCTATCGATTATGTTCCAATAACATTGTAATGGTTAACAAACTGGCTTTCCTTAATTCCTCCTGCGCAATGCCGTTACTGAATAATACTGCAACTTCATAAAAGAGCGGTACAATGGGTTTCCCTCCCCGGTTATTTTCCAAACAGCGCCTCTACCTTTTTGTAGCGAAAATCAAAAATTTCTTTTAACTGGCTTTTTACAAACAGGCTGTTGGCAATATCGCCCAACCACCAAAAAGGTAATTTGTAATGTACAATATCCGTCATCTCAACACCAGAAGCCAATGCCCTAAAATGATGCTGGTGATGCCATAAAGAATAGGGCCCATACCGTTGTTCATCAACAAAATATTTTTTGTCTTCCACATGGGTAATCTCTGTCATCCAGTACAGCGGAATGTTCAGCACCGGGCTCACCGTGTATTCGATCAACTGGCCGGGGTACATTTTTTCACCATGATGTTGTGAAATAATGTTGAACCCCATTTTGCCGGGGGTAATTTCCTTAAGATTTTTTGGACTGCTAAAAAATTGCCAGGCCTCGTCAAGAGGGATAGGTAACTGTTGCACTGTTTTTATGGTGTACACCTTACTCATGTAATTGATTTGACTGTATAACGTCAAACGATAGCGAATGTTTCAATATCCCCCACTTTAAATGGTTGCTCCATCATTAACGGGTAAAAACACGGAAGGCGCCCGCGGGTCTGCTTATCTTTGAAATATGCACATCAACCAGCCCCTTTTACAACAACGCCTGCAACCGCTGTTTAAAAAGGCGGGTGCGGGGGGAAGGCTATTTTTAGATGCCCTGCAAGGCCCGGTGCAGCTCACCAATGCAACACCGGCAAATTATTATCCGCTTGCTGCCGCAAGATTGGCCAACCTGTTACTTAACACCGGGGTTACCCCTGCCGCCCTGCTTTGCCTTTGTCCCACGGAGGCAATGGCTAAACTGCTGCACTGGCACCTGCGCCAGTTGATAGGCGCGGCGGTGGACCAGGTAGCAATTACTACCTTCCCCGCGTTGAGTAACCTGGTACTGCAGGAACAACAAGCATTGCTACCTGTTAAGCAACCTGCTTACCCATTTACCCACCTCGAAAATATCCGCTTCTTAAAACAACTGATCGATCGCTTCGAAACAAATAATCTGCTTAAAAAATACAGGACCGATGTATATCATGATATGAATGCCCTGGAAAAACTGTTCACTTATTTGAAAAAAAACGGGTATTCCGGCGAATACGTAAAGCACCTCCTCCATTACAGGCCATTAGTGGATACAACAACGGAAAATAGCACAGCCACTCAACCCGGGGCACAGGAATTAAACGGGCAGCAGTTATTACTAAAGTTGCTGGCAGGCGCCGGGGAGTATGCCGCTTATAATGACATGTTGAGGGAGGCGCACCGCTACCACCCGGCGGAAGCTGCAACACTGGCTACCGAAGCGTTGAAACTACACCCATCACTGCTAACTACCTGCCAGCAGCGGTTTACCTATGTACAGGTAGACGCTTTCAACAGACTTTCCCAACCCGAACATAACTTATTGCAGCTTTTATTCGCCGGTAACCGCGTGCCCAATTTATTGGTAGCAGATGGCCCGCAACAAACAACCCTGCCCGGGCCAGGTGCCGGAGAAGCATTGTTTAAAACACTTGCGATAACGCCGCTGTTGTTGGATGCAGGTTGTTTTGCTTCCGCTAAGCATCAGTTCCCTGCAATCAACTACTACAACTCCGTACCAGCAGCAACGGAGCGCATTGTTACCGGGGTGGATGACTTGCTGCAACGAGGTATACAGCCGCCTCAAATAACCATTGTTTGCGCCAACGGTATGGATCCCTGGCAATTGCATTACCTGCTGGCAGCGAGGAACATCCCCTATGTAAACCAGTGCAATAGTAACCTACTTGACCATCCTTTTACCAGGCCACTTATTCAATTACTACGCTATATCCACCAACAAAACAAAATGCCTTATAGCGGCGATGCATTGTTATTTGAACTATTGCATGCCCCGCTCTTCCAAATACCACCTGCCGCCATAGCAGCCCTTCTTACGGAAACCAACAGGAAGAAGCACAGCACCACGCCTACGGGTATGCGCAGCTATTTGCAGCAGGCAGTTAACGCCACGCCGAAAGACCTGTTTGATACCGGGCTGCAGCCAGCACTCAAAAATGCTTTCCTATTGATAGAAAGCATGATTGAACAATCCACCCGGCTTAGCTTATGTCAATTGTTTGATATCATTCAACGGCAAGAGCTGGTAAGCGATTACCTGGAATCGCAGAAACAAAAGCAGTGGCTAACACTGATGTTAAATGCATTGCACCAATTTATCCAATCCACTGGCATTCACCAACCTGCCTTACAATTGGATGAGTTGATGGAGCTACTGGACATTATGGAGACGGAACATTTTGAACTTCCCATGGAGGCAACCTGTCGCAGCGAAATGGCGGTGCAACTTATTGATGCAAGTGCGTTCACGCCGGGTGGTGGTAATTACCTGTTTATCGCCGGGAGCAATCAGGCAACATTAACCCCCACCGACTGGTTCAGCACTTTATTAAAACAGGGCAGGCTACCAGCCTTCCTCAATGGCCATCCCGGTGAAACCATTCAACCCCAATCATTGGAAGAGATAGCGGCCATTGCTGCAGGCATTACGCCTTCCGGTGTATATGTAGCTATTTCAGCAGCAGCCGGGGCGGCAAATGAGGTTGATGCAAATGAAATACTTCCTGCCCATAATAACAACAGCAGGGAACACCAATTACCAATCCAACATCAGGATGCGCCTACAGCCGGGTATCCCGCATTCATCCCTATACTACCCACCATTGCCGCAGCCAATGAAGCCGTGGTAAAACGGGCACTCGACAAGTTGGTGTTATCGGCGTCTGCATTAAACAGTTATCTCCGCTGTCCGCTCCACTTCTTTTACCATTATGTGTTAAGGGTGCCCAATGCGGGCAACGAGGCAATGGAATTTGGCAGTGCCCTGCACTACGCCCTGGAACAATTATTTAAAAAATTAACTTCCCCCTCCCGCTACCAGCATCACCAGGCAGCCGAACAATTTATGCCTGCTACCACCCTGGTAAATGATTTTACCCGTTACATGCAGGCGCACCAGGCTAATTTTACCAAAGCTGCATTTAAACGTAGATTATCGTATGGCGCAGCAATACTTACCAACTATTACCAACACCATAAGCAACAATGGAATAAAGTGGTGGCCATTGAACGCAATATCAGTGGCGTATCCATCCGGGGTATTCCAATTAAGGGAAAATTAGATAAGCTGGAATTCAATGGAAGGGACGTAACCATCGTAGATTATAAAAGCGGTGATTACCATAAGGCCCTTTCAAAATTACAACCACCCAATGCTGACCAACCCCATGGTGGCGACTATTGGCGGCAGGCAGTATTTTATACCCTGCTGGTAAACAATTACCAACAAAAAAACTGGAAGGTAATTGCCACGGAAGTTGATTTTATTGAACCCGATAACAGCCTTACTTTCAGAAAAGTGAAAGTACCCGTGCAGGACGCTGATATTACCACGGTAACCCAACAGATAATAGCTGTTTCGGAAAATATCAGGGCCCGGAATTTTTATACCGGCTGCGGTAAGCCATCCTGCTATTGGTGCGGGTTTGTAAAAGACAACCAGCTAACAATCCACCCTTCGCCGCACGGGGGCAAACCAACTTGTATTAAGCCAATTTTATGATTATCAAAATACTGCAAACAAAAGAAAGCAACTAAGTTTGCAACTTAATACCTATCAATGAAGTTGAGCCACTTTGCTTATGTGTTGTTTTTTCCTGCAGTATGGTTGATTGTTTTGTTGTTGGGCACGGGTTGTGCCCAAATTGGTTCGCCTACGGGCGGCCCCAGGGATAGTATCCCCCCCGTGTTGATCAGCGCCAACCCTGCTATGTTGACTACCAATTTTAACGAAAAAAAAATAACGTTTGTTTTTAATGAATACATCGATGTGCAGGAAATACAGGCCAATTTACTGGTATCTCCCTATCCGAAAGTAAATCCGCAGGTTGACTTTAAATTAAGAACAGTCACTGTAAAATTAAAAGATACCCTGCTACCCAATACTACCTACGCCATCAATTTCGGTAAGGCTATTCGCGATAACAACGAAGGAAATCCTTTTCCCAATTTTACCTATGTTTTTTCCACTGGCAACACCATCGACTCCCTGCAACTTGGAGGAAAGGTGATTATTGCGGAAACGGGCAAAACAGATAGTACCATCATCGCCTTGTTGTACCGCAACGTAGAGGATTCCGCAGTGCAAAAAAGGAAGCCGGAATATATTGCCAGGCTCGACAGTACCGGAAATTTCATGTTCAGTAACCTGGCAGCAGGCAATTATAAATTGTATGCCTTAAAAGATGGTGATGGAAGTAAAACCTATAATTCTGCCACTGAATTATTTGCATTCCTGCAGCAGGAAGTAGCGGTAACCGGTGATAGCATCAATACACTCACCCTCTATGCCTACGCCGCAGAAAAAGACGATAAAAAAGTACCGGCGGTGGGTGGGCGCCCGGCTACTGCCGCTGATAAAAGACTAAGGTATACCAGCACCCTAAGCAATAATGAACAGGACCTGCTCACCGACCTGGTGATTACCAGCAACAAACCGCTCACTACCTTCGAATCGCAAAAAATTATTTTAACCGATACCAACTTCAATAGGGTCAGTAGCACGGTAACCCTCGATTCCACTCAAAAAAACATCACCCTCAAAACCAGCTGGCAAAGAGATGCCCACTATTTATTGATACTGGATAAAACGGCATTTAGCGATTCTATGGGTTTGCAGCTGACCAAAACTGATACCATCCGTTTCAAGTCTAAAAAGGAAAGTGACTATGGCACCCTGGTATTACGGTTCACCAATTTGGCCTCCGTTTCTAACCCGGTGCTACAATTTGTAAGGGGAGAAGAATTATTTAAGTCGGTACCCATTACCGCTGCCACTTATACTGACAAATTGTTTGTACCCGGAGAATACGAGTTAAGAATATTATTCGACGATAATAAAAATGGGGTTTGGGATCCTGGTAATTACGAAAAAAAATTACAGCCCGAAATGGCCATTACCCTTGATAAAAATTTAAACATCAAAGCCAATTGGGATAATGAACGGGACATCCGTTTGTAGCGGCCTTCCGAAGCCTGCATTTTGATAAGCGCCCCGGCGCTACCTTGTAACTTCCTGTTTCATTAGCCATACCAATAACCGTTAACTTTGTTCCATGATTTTTTCTTCTACGCTTTTAGAGAATGCGGTCAATGAATTTGCCAAATTGCCTGGCATTGGAAAAAAAACAGCCTTACGATTGGTATTACACCTGGTTAAGCAAGAAGCCAATAGCGTAGTGCATTTTAGCGAAACAATCGCTAAAATGAGGGAAGAGATTAAATTCTGCAGCAGGTGCCATAATATTGCTGATACCGGGTTGTGCAATATTTGCAAAAACCAGTC
>JBBQOJ010000132.1:0-6699 GCA_038330815.1 Chitinophagales bacterium
CATCGCTTCTCATTCGCCGGGCAACGGATTTTGTGAACAGTTCGGAAAACTGCGCGATGGCACCATCCTGTGATATGCGTATGGTTTTTTCTTTGTCAATCTTCCAATAGGAAGCAACATGTGCACGTTGATTGCCCGTGCCTAATAATAGGTAATGCGCTGGCGGCAATGAATAGATGTTCTCGAAAAAAGTTTGTTCTTTATCAGTCGCATTTTGCACATACCCCAGCGTTAAATAATTCAGCAACATTTTTTCATCACTTTTTTTTTCTACTCCTGCAGCCCAAAGGGCCTTCATTTCACTACCGAAAATAAACTGGCCTTTTCCTTCATGATAATAAAATGGTTTTTCACCAAAACGGTCCCTTGCCGCAAACAGGGTGTTTGCCTGGTTATCCCAAATGGCGAAAGCAAACATACCGTCCAGTTGTGCAAGGCAGTCCTGCTGCCAGTAATCATACGCCGCTAACAACACTTCTGTATCTGACTGGGTGCGAAACCGGTAGCCTTGTTTAACCAATACCTGTTTTATTTCGAGGTAATTATAAATTTCTCCGTTGTAGGTGATGCTATATCTTCCGCCAGTTGGATTGGAAGGAGATACACCGGGCAATAACAGCATGGGTTGTGCGCCATCCGGTGTAAGGTCTATAATCGCCAGTCGCCGGTGCCCGAAGCCTGCATTGCCCTCTGTACTGATCCAACAACTTTCACCATCCTGTCCGCGATGGGCAATGGCATCGGTCATGCGGGTGATCCGCTCTTTACTTACCAATAATTTACCAGCGGAAATGATGCCTGCAATACCACACATAATGTAAATATCAAAAAAAATCCCGGCAACTCGCCGGGATTGAAATAAAACCTATAAATGAGTTATAGCTGGATGGGAAGTACTACTTTAAAATTGTCCCATGCAATTATTAAACCCGCGCCGATAGGCATTTTGTCAAAAGCCATCACAAATGAATCGAGCACTTCGGCCTGCCATTGAACAGGCACATCAATGCGTACAATGTCTTTCGCTGCGCTATATTTAAAGGCACCCCAGGTGTCGGTGTCTTTATTTAAAATTAATGTCCACTTATCAGCAAGCGGGATACAATATAAGGTGTACCGTCCTTTTTTTACGGTAGTATTGCCAATTTTTACATTGGTAAAAAATTCCAGCTCGGTGGCTTCATTGGCGCCCAGCCGCCATACGTTGCCATATTCCAGTAATTCACCAAAAATAGTCCGACCGTTTTTTTGTGGCCGGCTAAAAATCACCCTTGCTACCAGGGGTTCCGTAAGTTTATCCTGTATTTTCAGCACCGGGTAACTGGCCGGGTAGTAACTCATGTCCATCGGAGACTTATCTACCGGGGGAAGTTTGGATTGTGCCTGCATTGTCAATATTGCTATCACCATTGAATTTTTAGCCATAGTGTCTTTTATATGAACAAATATAAACCGAATCAGCTATTATTGATGGCTCCAAGGTACTCACTTGCCATTTTTTTAACATCCGGGAAAAATTCTTCGTAGCATTCTTTTAGTGCTTCATAGTGCATGTTAAACACCTCATAGGCAATTGCAGATTCAGTAAGGTAGCGGGCACGCCTCACCAATCCGCCAAAGCTTTTCTCAATACCCGATCTAAATGAATAATGGTATAACCAGTTTTGTTGCTCCATGTAAGGAAGCATTTCAGCAAATGGTAAGGGCAGGTTGATTGAATCTACCCTAAGCATTTGATAAGTTTGCTGGCAAAAATTCTCCAGTACTGTTTTTTGCGCAAATTCATTGGGGTCGTTGGCCAGGAAATGATCGTATACAACATCAACAAAAGCACCAGCATACAAGCGGTATTGCGGCTGAAAGTGCTTTTTCGCTTCCCGGGTTGATGGATGAAAGTCAGTAAAATCATCAATGGCCCGGTGCAGGGCGATGCCTTGCTGGACAATAGGAGGATAGGCAAACTTCTTTTTCCCCTTTATAAAATCACTGATCATATTACCTGTGAGGATACCCGGTTGGTTAAAAGAAAGATAAGCATGGGCAAGTAAATTCATAGCGGTGCGGTTCAGAAATTTAAGTTGAGGGATAGCTGCCTGCCACTGGTTTCCAGCGAATACGTAAAGGTACGGGTAATACCTATCAGGCAAAAGGGTGCACCCGGCCGCCGTATTTCATTTTTAACAAAATGAATGCAACAATTATATTTTTTTATGAAAATTGAGTATAGCCTTGCCAGTGTTGACTTACAGGTCATTAATGACAACGGAAATATCACCCGGTATTACCGTTCACCTAAACTATTGGTAGTAGCGCTTCATTTGGTCAAAAATGGGTTGCTGTCAGAACGGGCTAACTATATCTTTGATTTACCAAGCCGCCAGTCATGAGGCGGTTATCATTTAACCAAATAAAAGTATAGTTATGAAAAAGTTAGCAGCCATTTTTGTTTCAGCTTCCATGCTGGTTTCGGTATTGGCATTTGCCACCGACAGCGACAAAGTAAATGCCCGGGTAAAGGCATCCTTTTTAAACGATTTTACCTCCGCTACCAATGTTAGCTGGGAAAAAACGAGCGATTTTTATTTCGCCACCTTTACCATCAACAATGTAGAGCTGAATGCCGCCTACAATGAGCAAGGTGAATTGGTAGGTACTTCCCGTGCAATGGAATCTACCCAGTTGCCGATGGCCATTTCCATGGCAATGACAAAAAAGTACGATGGTTACACAGTGGCCAAAAAAGCGCTGGAACTAACGTTTGAAGGCGAAACACGTTACTATGTAACTATTTCGAACGAAAACCAGGCATTAAAATTAAAATGTTCCGCCAACGGCAACCTGGAGGTAGAACGTAAAATAAAAAGAAAATAAATCCGCCTGTTGATACCGTTTTATTAATAGCCCGTTGCTAAACGGGCTATTTTAATATCCTGCTATAGCCCCCTTCATAAACCTCAACGGCCAACGCCTGGCACTACCGGCAGGCTTTCATTGCCAGCGGCAGTAGTAGCCTGTACAGCAAAAAAATAATTGTCCTTGGAGTAAGGCAGCCGCAGGGTGGTATCAGTGGTGTATATCTTTTTCTGCCAGGTAGCGCTGGTAGTTTCCCTTAGTAAAACATAGTAACCCGCTACCTTACCGGTAAGTGGTACCTTCCAGTACAGGTAGGTGGAGTTGGTTAGTTGCTTTACATCCATTTTTACTTCTACCGGAACGGAGGGCGCCTTCGCCAGGTTGGCGAGGTTGGCCAGGTTCATAGCGGTATTTTTTCGCAGGTATTCGATGTCAATAAATTCCGGCAGGTCGCCGTATTGGATATTGTTCTCTACCCTTACATCCTGGTGCTGGCGATGGTAGTTTTCATTCATCTCTGTAAATCGAACGGCTGCAAATCCACGCTGCACATAGGGTGTATGGTCGCCGCCACGTAAAAACCGATCATTCCGGTAAATCATTATCACCTGCAGGTTATCAACATAACGTTCTCCTATTTCTTTTACATAGCGCGCCAGTTGCCTCGATTTGCCATCATTTTCCAATCCGAGGCTACGGATCATAGTAGCATTTTTAGCCGTTTCAAAGGCAGGTAAGCCTTCGCTGAAAACCCTTATCCGGGTATTGTCGATGATATTGGTTTCGTTGCTGTTGTTGCTGCCCATAATATCATTGTTGAGCACCGCCTCAATATGCCAGTCCTGTTTTACTGCTTTTTCACTCATGTAAGTGGCACCGAGCAGGCCTTGCTCCTCACCACTCACTGCAACAAAGATAACCGTAGCCGGGAAACTGCTTTTACTCATCACCCGTGCACATTCCATCACAGCTGCCACGCCACTTGCATCGTCATTGGCGCCGGGCGCATCCCCGGTTCTGTCCATCACGCTGCTGCGCATATTATCAAGATGGCCACTGATGATAAAAATGCGTTTGTCGGCAGCGTCGGTCCCTTTTAACGTGGCTACTACATTACCCAACAACAGCAGGGTATCCACGCGTCTTCCATCTGGTGTCAGGGTAGTGGTGTCGATGATGGCGCTTAACCTTCCCTGTGAGTGCCGGGCCATTTCATTGAATTTACCCAATACCCAATTGCGGGCGGCGCCAATTCCCCGGTTGGGATGCGTACCCGAACTAAGTGTATTACGGGTGCCGAAACTTACCATTGCTTTAATGTAGGATTGCAACGAATCAGCAGAAACCAGGTTCACCATTTTTTCAATGGAAGGATCACGCCGCACCATTATTTGGGCAGATAGGTTTTCGGTAGTAATGAAAAGGCAAATAAATAGTAATCGATACATATATCCTGCTTTTTTACATATGAAGTAGCTATACAATCAAAGTTAGCAGTTGTTGATGCCACAAATCGGTAAAGGTTCGATTGTACCTTTGTAAACCTGCAAATCATAACATAATTAGGGTAATTAGTTTCTACCTTAACAAAGTAAAAACTGCAGGCTTGACTTATTTTGTACCTCTTGTATTTATTTTGGGGGTGTATAATGGGCGCAACTAATTGAGTTCCGTAGGAATGGCGCATGTAGGTGATTGTTTTTGATATGAACCGTTCGTACGGGATGCTAAAAATTTTTTTTGTTTTTCCTCGAAATTCATTTCGGGGTTACATTAGGTACCCAGCCGCTTGCTCTTCAATTTTTTAATATTTTCAAGTTTGTCAAAGTCGAATTAGCTTCGTAAAAAAAATTACTTTTGCCACCTTTATTACACCGCCATTACCAAAGGCGGGGAACACCGGCAATAATTTATGAATGTTTTAAAAATAATTATATGAGTAAAGGACCCGTTTCCAATTTTATTGAACACCACTACCGGCACTTTAATGCTGCTGCCTTAATGGATGCAGCAAAGGGCTATGTAACCCACCTGGAAGAGGGTGGTAAGATGATGATAACCCTCGCAGGAGCCATGAGTACCGCTGAATTGGGCCTAAGCCTGGCGGAAATGATCCGGCAAGACAAAGTAGCCATTATAAGTTGCACCGGTGCCAACCTGGAAGAAGATATCATGAACCTGGTGGCACATAGTCATTACAAACGGGTGCCCAATTACAGGGATTTAAGCCCGCAGGAAGAATGGGATTTGTTAGAAAACCATTACAACCGGGTAACAGATACCTGTATCCCCGAGGAAGAGGCTTTCCGGCGTTTACAACAACACATTCACAAAATATGGAAGGATGCAGATGATAAAGGCGAACGATATTTTCCGCATGAATATATGTACAGGATGTTGTTAAGTGGGGTATTGGAACAATACTATGAAATTGATCCAAAAAATAGCTGGATGCTGGCGGCGGCGGAAAAGAATATACCCATCGTAGTACCGGGATGGGAGGATAGCACCATGGGAAATATTTTTGCCTCCTACGTTATTAAAAATGAATTGAAGGCAGCAACGATGAAAAGTGGTATAGAATACATGGTATGGTTAACCGAATGGTACCGCAACAATTCCGCCGGTAAAGGCGTTGGCTTTTTCCAGATTGGTGGAGGCATTGCCGGTGATTTCCCAATTTGTGTAGTGCCCATGATGTACCAGGATTTGGAATGGCACGATGTTCCTTTCTGGAGTTACTTCTGCCAGGTAAGTGATAGTACTACTTCCTATGGATCGTACTCGGGGGCTGTGCCCAATGAAAAAATTACCTGGGGCAAGCTGGATATCTCCACGCCTAAATTTATAGTGGAAAGTGATGCCACCATTGTGTGCCCGTTAATTTTTGCCTGGGTGCTGGGCTGGTAATTTGACGGTGGAGAATAATTAGACGGGTGTTGAAATATACCCACCATCGATAGGGGGCAAACAATACTGCCCTTAGGCAGTACTATTAAATTGAGCTAATCCGGCGATACGATACTGGCAGGACTGTTTGTTTAGAAATTAGGTTAACACAAAGGCACCGATATTACGGTGCCTTTGTGTTGTAATAAAATAAGCTGGTTTAACGCGTCTCGCCGGTAAGCGGTATATCTCTTTTTAACATCTCCCCGCGGTTAGCGATTTCCCAGGCAGTGTGAAAAATCATCCTGGTTCTTTTCTCATATAACTCCCAATAAATTTTATCTACGGTATCGGTTGGTTTATGGTAGTCGGCCTTTAGCATGCCATCATAAAAGAAAAGGATAGGTACCCCCTTCCGGGCGAAATTATAATGATCACTTCTAAAATAAATGCGGTTGGGATCATTCACGTCATCGAATTTGTAATCCAATACCAGGTTGGTATATTGATTATTTACCGCCTCACTGATTACCTGTAGATCAGTGCTTAATTTGTTATGACCGATTACATAAATGTAATTTAGCGTGTCGCCGGTGGTGCGTTCGGTATCTATCCTTCCCACCATGTCGGTATTTAAATCTACCGATGTTTTGTCGAGCGGAAAAATAGGGTGATCGCTGTAATATTCGCTGCCCCATAAGCCCTTTTCCTCCCCGCTAACCGTCATAAAAACGATTGTACGCCTTGGGCCTGCTCCTGCGGCTTTGGCTTTTGCGAAGGCCTCGGCCATTTCAATTAAAGCACAGGTACCACTACCGTCATCGTCTGCGCCATAGTAGATTTTGCCATCTCGTTTGCCCAAGTGATCATAATGGGCCGTTAGAAAAACAAATTCGTCCTTCTTGTCCGTTCCCTCAATTACACCCATCACGTTGCTGGCGGGTATCACTGTTGTAT
>JBBQOJ010000133.1:0-6662 GCA_038330815.1 Chitinophagales bacterium
TATTGCAAAAAACGATTCACCGCTTCCAGTGCCGGCTGGAATTTCCCCAGCCCGGCAAGTGAAATGGAGTAGGGGAGCAGGTAGGTGGTGGAGTACACGGCATCCAGTTCAAAAGCCTTTTCAAAATCAATCACCGAAGAGTCATATTTTTTAAGGTTGGCGTATATGCCGGCACGGGAAAGATAGGCGTCTACGAAGCGTGGTTCTATACTGATGGCCCTGTTGATTTTTGCAATGGCTGCACCGTATTTTTGTTCCTGTGCATCGTCATAAGCGCCTGCGTAAATCTCACCTGCCTTTTTATTTACTTTCTCCGGGTTATACCACTGCGCAGTAGCTGGCAGCACGGCACAAAGTACCAGCACCAAAATGAGGTGGTATCGCGTAGTTACAATAGAATAGAGCATTATAAAATTTTCAGGTGCCGAAGGTAAATCGAAATGTGGTAGGTATGGAGGATGCGAATGTTAAAAAGCATCGGGGTTTTAAAACCGAATCACATTAAAAAGCTGGCAGAACAGCCAATTGGCTTTAGGGCACATCGATATACTTATGCACCTGTAACGACAGTTCCCATTGTGGATGTTGTTTGATATAATCTACAATAAGCGGAGTTATGGTGGCAGCCTTGTCCCATTCGGGTTGTAAAAATAGTTTACATTCCAGCGAAACCTGGGCGGCATAATGTTCGGCCCATTTAAAGTCGGACGGATGAAATATCACCACTTTGAGTTCATTGGCAAAGGGCACTACTTCAGGCAGTGGGGCTTTAAATTTTTTGGGAGAAAGACATATCCAGTCCCAGGTGCCACTGAGTGGATGCGAACCGGAGGTTTCAATATTGGTTTCGAAACCTTGTTCTTTCAACTGGCGGGTGAGCTGTGTTAAGTCGTGCATCAATGGTTCGCCCCCGGTAATCACTACCAAACCGCCTTTTCGCCCAGGTAATAAAGGAGCCGAATTTTCCACCACTTGCCTAACAATATCCTTCGTGTAAAAAAGCGGGTGAGCGCCTGCGTCCCAGCTATCTTTCACATCACACCACACGCAACCAACATCGCAGCCGCCGAGCCGGATAAAATAGGCAGCCCTGCCCTGGTGGTAGCCCTCTCCCTGCAGGGTATAGAAATGTTCCATCACTGGAAGGCGGGTGTCTATAGCGGTGGGTATTGTATTCATAATTTAAAAGTCGGGTTGGAAACATCCATTCCATTCTGTTAATGCCCAAGGTTAATTAAAGGTAATAACTATGCTCCATTGTTAGCCACACAGGCATTGTAAGTATTCATCAGCAATGCTGCAATGGTCATTAGTCCTACTCCCCCGGGCACGGGTGTGATAAAACTGCATTTGGGTGCCACATTCAAATAGTCTACATCACCTTTTATGGAAAAGCCGCTTTTTTTGGTAGCATCCGGAACACGGGTGATGCCAACATCTACCACAACGGCACCCTCCTTCACCATATCCGCGGTAAGAAAGCCGGGAATGCCCAATGCGGCTACGATGATATCTGCCTGCCGGCAAATTTCACCCAGGTTAGGCGTGTTACTATGGCAGACAGTTACCGTGCAATTTCCCGGGTAAGTATTTCGGCTAAGTAAAATACTGATGGGGCGGCCAACAATATTGCTTCGCCCAATCACCACGGCATGTTTTCCTTTGGTAGGCACCTGGTAATGTTCCAGCATCAATAAAATGCCATAAGGGGTAGCCGGTAAAAAAGTGGGTAGCCCCTGAACCATTTTTCCTACACTCATGGGATGAAATCCATCTACATCTTTATCGGGGTGTACCAGGTTGATTACGGTAGCTTCGTTGATTTGTTTGGGAAGGGGCAGCTGAACCAATATGCCATCAATGTCCGTGTCTGCGTTGAGCTTTTCAATAGCAGCCACCAGTTCGGCTTCTGTGATGGCGTCGCTAAGTCGCAACATGGTGCTTTTAAAACCAACTTCCTCACAACTTTTTACCTTGCTGGCCACATAGGTTTCGCTGGCGCCATTTGTTCCAATCAAAATCGCCGCAAGGTGCGGTGTTTTTTTACCTGCTGCCCTTAACCGGTTTGTTTTTTCTTTAACAGCATCTTTTACTGCCTGGGATACAATTTTTCCGTCTAAAATTTGCATGCGGCAAAAATAGCAACATTTCGTTAAACCCTGTAAACGTTGCGATATCACCGCGATTACCCCCTTGTACGAAAAACTGCCGGGCAAGAAAAAACCCCCTTGTACATAGTGTAAATATTTCTTATATTGTAGGTAATTAATCGTACCGCTTTGAAAAAGAGAACAGCCCTTCCTGCTGCCCTTTTACTCCTATGGGTGAAAGTGGCATTTACGCAATCGTTGCGGCAGCCCATTACGGCTACCTACACGGGCCTTGGCGCATACAGTATCCGCCACCAGGATGTTTTTTCTTTTGTAAATAACCAGGCAGCACTGGCGCAACTTAAGTTGGCTACTGCGGGGGTATATGGCGAGCGCCGGTACCAGTTGACGGCTGCCAGTACCTATGCTGCAGTTGCAGCCCTGCCAACCAGCCTGGGTAATGTTGCCATTAACCTCAAATACGCCGGGTTTAAAAATTTCAACGAAAGCCAGGTGGGCATCGCCTATGCCAGGCGCCTTGGCCCTGCAGTTGATATAGGGGTTCAATTTAATTATTATGGCTACCGGGTGCCAGCCTACGATAACGCACAAACCTTGAACATAGAAATTGGTGCGCTGGTACACCTTACCAAACAGTTTACTACCGGCATACATTTATTTAATCCTGACGGTGGCCGGTTTTCCGCTACCGGTGAGCGGTTGACCACGGCGATCAGGATGGGTTTTGGGTATGATGCATCGGAACTGTTTTTTGTGAGTGCAGAAGTAGTAAAGGAAGAGGATTACCCCGTGAATGTGCTGGCAGGTATACAGTACCGGTTTGTTCAGCAATTTTTTTTGCGGGCCGGCATTGCCACGGCTACCTCGGCTGCCTATGGCGGGGTAGGATTGCGTTGGGGCAATTTTCGTTTAGACATTAACGGTAGTTACCATCCCCAATTGGGTTGGTCGCCGGGCCTTTTGCTAATTATGGAGCTGGCTGCTAAAAAAGATGATTCCTGAACAAAAGCTGGTTGATTTACCGCATACCCCTTTTAAAATAAAAATAATGTGCTGTCCGTACCTGCCTGCTATGCCAACTTTACCTGCCCTACCCTGCGTTATACCACCTCAGGGTTGGTGGTTCCATGTGGTAGCCATTACTTTTTGTTGCAGGATGTTTACCTGGCTGGTCGTGATGATCGCACAACTGCAGGCTGTTGCCCTGGCCCAGGAAACAATGCCGGTATCGGCCGCGGTTATTGTAGAACAACAACTGGAAGCACTTACCGAAAGCAGGGAAGATGCCGCTACCGAGGATGATGTGTTGCTGCAATCCCTGGGGCACTTTCTCCGGCATCCGCTCAACCTTAACACTGCTAACCTGCACTCACTGCAGGAATTATCGGTGCTATCGCCGTTGCACATTCAACAAATCATACGTTACAGGAGCCTCCTGGGAAATTTTATCAGTATCTATGAACTGCAGGCGGTACCAGGGCTCGACCTGTTGACGATCGAAAAAATTCGTCCGTACGTAACCGTTAGTATGCCGCAACCACTTTTTCATTCGCTGGTAGCACGATGGAAAGGGGGGACTAACACGTTACTCGCAAGGGCTTCACAGGTATTGGAAAAGCAACGTGGTTACCTTGCCCGCTCCTCCCCGGGCAGCAGCCATTACCCGGGCGCGCAACAGCGCTTGTTTGTGCGTTATAAATACCAGTTCAATAATTTACTGCAATATGGGATAGTAGGCGAGAAAGACGCGGGGGAGCAGTTCTTTAAAGGGGCTCAAAAAAGTGGGTTTGATTTTTATTCTTTTCACCTGTTTGCCCGGAAGATAGGGGCTATTCAATCGCTGGCGTTGGGCGATTTTACGGTCAATCTCGGACAGGGATTGATACAATGGCAAAGCCTTGCCTTTACCAAAAGCGCCGACGTTACCAATATTAAACGGCAACTGCCAGTGTTACGGCCCTATAATGCTGCCGGGGAAATTAATTTTCACCGCGGAGCAGGCATTACGATTACCAGGGGCAACCTGGAGGCCACCGCATTTATTTCCTTTAAAAAAGTAGACGGGAATGTAGGAAAGGATACGGTAACCGGCCATAACATTATCACCTCTTTCCAATTGTCCGGCCTGCATCGCACCCCGGCGGAAGTTGCGGATAAAGGGGCTCAACAGCAGTTTGTTGCGGGCGGCAACCTGGCCTGGAATTATGAGGGGCTTCACCTGGGTATCAATAGCGTACAATACCGTTTTTCATTGCCGGTGCAAAAATCCGCTGAGCCCTATAACCTGTTTGCTATGTCGGGTAGGCGTTGGGGTAATTATAGCGCCGATTATAGTGTTGGCTTTAAAAACTTTCATTTTTTTGGGGAGGTCGCCGTTACCCATCATTTTGCCAAAGCGTTTATCAGTGGCGTTTTGATTAGCGCTGATGCCAATATCGACCTGGGCCTGGTGTACCGAAACATTGCTAAAGATTACCAGTCGTTGTACAGCAATGCGTTTACGGAATCGGCCGTTCCCAATAATGAAAAGGGGTTTTACTCCAGCATCAGTATCCGGCCGGCAGCGGGTTGGCGGATAGACGCCTATGCCGATTTTTTTAAATCCCACTGGCTTCGGTACCTGGTGGATGCCCCTTCTGCAGGAAGCGAATATTTGGTGCAATTGAATTACCGGCCCAATAAACAAGTTGATTGTTACCTGCGGTACCGAACAACCACCGCGGCAAAAAATTACAATCCAAACGAAGCGGTAGTGTCTCCGGTAATGCCAAGGCAAAGGCAAAACATTCGTGCTTATTATAGTTATAAGGTGAACCCCGTTTTTACTTTGCGCAACCGGGTGGAGATGGTTTGGTTTGATAAAAAGGGCACGGGCGAACAACACGGTTACATGCTGTATGTTGATGGTGTTCTGAGGCCAATGATGAAAAAGTACAGTGGCAGTGTGCGGCTGGCCTATTTTGAAACGGAAGGGTACGAGAGCCGTTTATATGCCTATGAAAACGATGTGTTGTATAGTTTTTCAATACCGGTTTTTTATGATAAAGGATACCGTTATTATATTAACCTTAACTACGACCTCAGTAAAAAGCTAACCATTTGGATGCGCTGGGCACAAACCATTTACAACAATAAAGAGCGCATTGGTACAGGCCTTGATGAAATTGCAGGTAACAAGCGCACAGAAGTTAAAATCCAGGCCCGCTATTTTTTTAATTGATTGCGGGTTTAATATTCAGGTTGCAGGCGATTGTTAATAAGGTGGGGCTGGGTAAAAAAGGGTAAACGGGTTTATTTTTATATTATCCATAGCTACCCTGATATTGGAATTGTTTGTAATTATCTTTGATTAAATAAATAAACTGTATGAATAGTATACCTGAGCAGCCCAACCAGTTGAATATAGAAATTTCCGAAGAAGTTTCGGAAGGAGCATATGCTAATCTTGCCATTATTACGCATAGCCATGCCGAGTTTGTAATTGACTTTGTAAACGTTATGCCCGGCACACCAAAAAGTAAAGTAAAAAGCCGTATCATACTTACCCCATTTCATGCCAAACGTTTTATGAAGGCGCTGATAGAAAACGTAAATAAGTTTGAAGCGGCCAACGGCAATATACAAGACCTGGAACAAATGGAAGTACCCTTTACCTTCGGCGGCCCTCCTGCCCAAGCTTAATGGCTGGTAGCCCGGGTTAAATTTTGTTTGTAAAAACTGTTCAAATATGGAAAAATCCCGCCAGTTGCCTGCACCGGCAGATCATCTTGCCAATGAGCGGACCTTTCTTGCCTGGATCAGGACTAGTATTGCATTGATGGGCTTCGGCTTTGTGATTGTGAAGTTTGCTTTGTTTCTCCGCCAGTTATCGTTGATGGCCACTGATAAAGGCATCGTTTTACCGGAAGGTAATTCATCGGTGGTGGGGGTAACCATGGTATCCCTGGGTGCGGTGGTGGCCATATTGGCGTATGTTAGGTATCGCAACATCGAACAACAACTACGTGAAAATAATTATGCACCTTCCGGCTGGCTCGCGATGATAGTTACTGTTGGCATTGTCGCCGGGAGCATATTAATGGCTTTGTATTTAGTGCCCCGATTGTAAACCGGTAAAATAATCCTGATGATCCCCTCCCCGGGGTATTAAAAAACGGGTTTACAATCAACTTCTTATCTTCTTTTAATTAGGTGCGATGGCCGTGAGGCGATTGTCACCCAACAAACTATCTACCATTTTCCCCTGTAAACCCCTTGTTGGTTAAACCCGTCTAGAGGTATTTGAGACAATAGGTAGAAAAAAAATTACAACCCCGCTATTTCATTTCCCTTTTTCATCCATTTTTTGGAAATTCCCTCTCCCCGTTGGAAAACAGGAAGGCGTCTTCCATCTCAGCTATTTGATTTTCAATCATTTAAGACGTTGGCATTAATATGAATTTGTGACAAGAAACGAAAAATGATGCATTCTAGTTAAATATACCCTACCAAAACATCGATAAATATCGACGCGGGTAGAACAATATCTACAATGCAATTACGTTTCCTATT
>JBBQOJ010000134.1:0-6656 GCA_038330815.1 Chitinophagales bacterium
CAGGGCCTGGTTCAGGTCTTTACCGTTATCAAGGTAATACATAGCAGCATTGAAATAGGGCTTGGTGTCCTTATTCATCATGTTGTCAATTTGTTTCATCACCTTGCTTTCTACATCTGTGGTAATTGGTAGTGTAACACCCGTATTTTCCCATTGAAGGTTAAGGTCGGTGCTGGCAGGTTTAACATTTTCAAATTGGATGGTAAATGTTTCCACCATTTCCTTGAGGGCTACCGGCTTAACCGTTACCCTCACCACATCGCTTTCCTGTTTGTAGGCGGCAGGGGAAGTAACATCCAGTTGCTTGGTGATGATCATCGTCCAGTTGTCTTTGCCAGGAATAGACAATAAGCCATATTTGCCAGCCGCTACTTTTTTGTCGCCAATCATTACATCATCGCCAAAAGTAAGGGTAGTCGCCTGGTTAGCACCTGTACGCCAAACTTTGTCGAACGGAACCAGGTCGCCCATTACTTTACGGCCCTTTGCATTTGGCCGCGAGTAAGACAATTCAATGGTCGCTAAAGCAAAATTCTGTTTAATGGTTTGGGTAGTACTTGGCTGTGGCGTATTGAGGGTTTGCGCAAAACAACTATTTCCCGCAGCCAGGGCCAACAATAATAATATCTTTTTCATAATTTCTTAATTTGAACGGCTAAACTACCAGTTATTGGCTGGAAAAAAAAGTAATTGATCAACTATATCTTTCACCAAAACTTCGTATACCCTTTGGCAGGTAAGCGTTTTTTATTTTACCCATCCTGTTACCAATCAACGGTATTGACCTAATTTTGACCCTTATTACCATATTTTAAAATGCATACGATGATAATTTTGCAAACGATCAGGAAAATTGCGCTTACCCTATTCATCGGTTACCTGCCATTTGCGGCGTCGGCCTGGGGCGTGGAAGGGCACAGGATAGTAGGACAGGTGGCAGATAGCTACCTGAGTAAGAAAGCTAAAAAGGAAGTGGCTAAAATACTGGGGAACGAATCAATTGCAATGGCGAGTAACTGGGCGGATTTTGTAAAATCAGATACAGCTTACAATTACCTGTACAACTGGCATTTTATCAATTTAAAGGCAGGTTTAACGGAAGCACAACTACAAGATTACCTTAGTAAGGATACTGCCACCAACGCCTATACGAAAATACTCTTCCTGGCAGCCGAATTGAAAAAAGCCTCCCTTACCCAGGAAGACAAAGTACTTTACTTAAGGGTATTGATTCACCTTGTGGGGGATATTCATCAACCCATGCATACCGGCAGATTTGAAGACCTGGGTGGTAACCGGGTAAAGGTACTTTGGTTCAATGAACCAAAAAATTTGCACCAGGTATGGGATGACCAGCTAATAAAATTTCAACAGTTGAGTTACACAGAATACACCAATGCTATCAATTTTGCCAGTAAAGAACAGGTGAAACTATGGCAGCAGGAACCGGTAAGCACCTGGGTAGCTCAATCGTACCGCCTGGCGGAAATAATTTATGCCGACATCACCCAACCTGATCAGAAACTGGATTATAAATACAATTATAATTATGTTAGCCACCTTAATCAGCAGCTGCTGTTGGGAGGGATACACCTGGCTGGTTTAATCAACAATATTTTTGAATAAACTGCGCCCTGTTTTTTTTGCGGCTGTAACGCAGGCCCTGTTTGGGGTTTATAAATGTTTAATAATACGTTAGCTTATCAATGGCGAAGGATACAGCGCCCCGATAATTACCATTCGTTTTATTACCCCTTCAACTAGCTGGCAGCCTGTTTCACCAACACCCATATTGAATTATTTAGTCGTTTCACATTTCTTTGTATGGCAGCTAAGAAAAAGTTTTATTTAATACTGGTGCTTGGCCTGATCACCGCTATTGGACCGTTTTCTATCGATATGTACCTGCCCGCTTTTACAAAAATTGCGGCCGACCTCAATACAACGGTGTCGCGGGTATCACTCTCCTTATCTAGTTTTTTCATTGGGATTGCTTTAGGACAATTTATATATGGCCCCCTGCTGGACAGGTATGGCAGGAAACGTCCGTTGTATGTTGGACTTGTGATTTACGTGCTGGCTTCTGCCATGTGCGCATTGGCCAATTCGGCTGAAAGTTTAATTGCCCTTCGGTTTATACAGGCGCTGGGTGGTTGTGCCGGCATGGTAGCATCGAGGGCAATGGTTAGAGACTTGTTTGAGGTAAGGGATAATGCGAAAATATTTTCCCTGCTGATGCTGGTGGTGGGGGTATCGCCCATTATTGCGCCTACGCTAGGTGGCTATGTAACGGTGCACCTGGGATGGCATTATATATTTGTAATACTAACGCTGATGGGGGCGCTCATCCTTGCGGCCGTGTATTTTATTTTACCTGAGAGCCGTGCGGCTGATTCTTCCTTTTCACTTAAACCCGCGGCCATCACTAAAAATTTTCTTTCAGTAATAAAGGAACCACAGTTTTACACGTATGCATTAACGGGGGCCATTTCAGGAGCTGGTTTATATGCTTATATCGCCGGTTCTCCCTCCGTTTTTATGGAGATTTTTAAGGTATCTGAAAAACAATATGGATGGATTTTTGCACTGGTGGCCGCCGGCCTGATATTATCGAGCCAATGCAATAGCCTCTTACTGCACAGGTATAAAAGTGAACAGATTATTCGCTGGGCCTTGTTTTTCCAGGCCCTTACCGGTATCAGCCTCGTGGTGGGTTCCTATTACGGCTGGATTGGTTTAACTGGTACCATCTTGTTTATCCTGGTTTTTTTGAGTTGCCAGGGATTTACTTTCCCCAATTCTTCGGCCTTGTCGATGGCGCCGTTTAGTAAGAATGCCGGAAGTGCCAGTGCACTGATGGGTGCAATACAGATGGGGATAGGCGCCGTGGTATCAGCGATGGTAAGTTTGCTGAGTAATCAAACAGCCATACCTATGACAGGTATCATGGCCTGCTGTGCCATTGCCGGTTTCAGTATATTAATGATCGGGGGCAAAATTATAAAGTACAAAGCCAATATTAAGGAAGTAGAGGAAGAAACCGTAGAGATGATTTGTAATACGTAACCCGGAAAACTAACACCACCCGGGGGCGGACGTACAATATATTACCAGTTAATTGTTAATGCTGAAGGTACCGTTGCTGTCAGAAGGATATTTTTTCCTAAAATGACCATGATTGGTAAGAAGCAATCAGGAAGGTTAAATTGACAGTATTATTTATCGTCTTTTAATTTTTTGTATGCGGATCGGTTCCGTGAATTGCTGACCCTGCATGGGTTGTTGTTGAATTTTTCTTACGACCGGCATCCCCTTTACTACTTTGCCAAAAGCTGCAAATCCTTGTCCGTCGCCGGTTTGATCCATCCCATAGTCAAACTGGGTTTGATCACCAATACAGATAAAAAATTCGGTGCTGGCAGTACCAGGCCCATTGCGGGCCAACGAAATGGCGCCACTGGTATGCGTTAACCCGGTTAATTGGGTAGGTTCATGTTCGATGCCCTTAATCGCTTTTGATTGTTCCACATTGGGGGGCCAGGTGCCACCTTGTATCAAACCCACGTTAGCAGCAGCACTCATACCTTCCTGCATTACCACCCGGTAAAATGCACTGTTGGAATACAGGCCGGTATCAACATAAGATAAAAACGCAGCGACTGTTATGGGTGCTTTGTCAGGATATAGCTCTACCTCCACATCACCAAAAGAAGTTACAATGAGAATACGGGGATGGGCATTTTGCTGCTGGTTACATCCCAGCGATACCACCATCAGGGAAAGCAATACGTATGATTTCATAATCCACGGAATCATGCTAAAAAGTGTACAATAAATTTTTGCAGTTGCTTTATTTTTCAATGGAATCCGCCGCCAATCAATGGAGGAGCTGGTAAAAAAATACCGCCACCGGGTATACCTTACTATCATTCGGTAAAGTAAAATATTTAAAAAAAGGGTGAGGTAATGCTGCTGCCGGATAGGCAGAAAATGACAATGATCATTCTTAAATCGCAGGGCGGATAAAAAAATGATCACAGTTGAGGGTGGGGAAACTAGCCGGCAAGCTTTACATTGATAGCATTGGCTCCCTTTGGCCCCATTTCTACCTCAAAAATAACCTTGCTGTTTTCTTTGATATTGTCAAGAAAGGCATTCATATGCACAAATACGCTTTCCTGCGATTCCATGTCCTTGATAAAACCATACCCTTTTGATTCATTAAAAAAGGTAACTACACCCTTCCTGATCAGGTCGGCCGGATCAAAAGGCTTTTGTTTGGGAACACCAATTTCAATGTCCTCCAGGTTTACTTTAATTTTTTTTCTAGGATCGGGCGGGGTAGAAGACAGGTTGCCATTTTCGTCGATGTAGGCCAGCATGTCATCAAAACTCTTACCATCTTTGGCATTGTCTTTACGTTCCTGCTTTTTCTCCTCCTTATCCTTCTTGTTTTTTTGCTTTTTCTTTTCTCTTTCTTTTTTACTCCATGTTTCCTGGGATTTGGCCATAGTTTTTCCTTTATTATTTATTGTTTATTGTTAGTGATTAAATGTTGATAGAACAAGCAGTTAACCAGTATTTGCTGATTTATGCTTCTAAATTTCGATTGAAGGTACAAAATTCTATCCCTACTGTCAAATGCGAATCAAAAAGGAAGGCAATACCGGTTGGATGTTTAATGTAATGAACTCCCATCAGCAATTAGTAACACCCTCCCGGGCACATTTGTTTTAGTGCACAACCGCTTTTATATCAGCATCCTGGTTTGGATAAACATTTTGCCAAAGTTGCTGTTATCATAAGTTGCTGATATCGTACACTCGTTCACCATCAATAACTCCATTTCGCATCCATAACCACTATATATGGAATTTACACCCTCCAGCTTTAACCATTTAGTAAAAAATCGACGTTCGGTGTTTCCTAAACAATTTGATACCAGCCGTAAAGTACCCGATCAAATTATTGAGCAGGTGCTGGAAAATGCCTGCTGGGCCCCTAATCACGGGCAGGCAGAACCCTGGTTTTTTACGGTTTTTGCACGGGAGGGACTTCAGACTTTTGCGGCCCTGCAAAGCAGCTTATATGAAGAAGCGTCAGGAGAAGACTTTAAGGAAAGTAAATGCCAGCAACTAAAAGAAAAACCACTGCTGGCATCCCATATTATTTCCATTGGAATGAGAAGAACCACTACAAAGGCAATTCCGGAAATGGAGGATATAGCAGCCGTGGCCTGTGCCGTGCAAAATATGTACCTGTCGGTTACAGCGTATGGTTTAGGTGGGTATTGGACAACCGGGGGAGTTAACTATTTTGAGTCGGCCAAAAAGAAATTCTGGTTACCCAGAGGGTATAAATTACTCGGCTATTTCTATAATGGTTAAATCGGAATCCCTTCGCCGGTCGCAAAAAGAAGCCCAATTACAGAAAAATCAGTTTGGGTAACTGTTTAACATACATTCACTGCATTGACAGCAACTTATTAATGGGAGCAAGACGTAGCACTAATTTTCTACAAACCAAACCACATTGCTACAATAAGACTACTGTGGCGTCGCATTCCCGTCCGAACGGCGTTCAGCCGGGCGGGTTTGTACTTTTTGTACAATAGGGAGCATAGTACAATTATAAAGACTGAACACGTCCTCTTTATAATTGTACCATTGAATACCACCGGGATGACCACCTTTTTTCATGGCTACATCCTGTAAAAAAGACCTGTTTACGGGCATTCAGTTGCACTGGCTGATGGTAAGTTTTGTTGCTTGTATAAATATTCCTTGCTTTTTGCACAACCAGGGCCAGCTTTTTTGCGTATGAATAATGAATTGTTGTAACTTAATGTTCTTTATGTTTTCACGCGATATTGCTGCCTGTTATTGTAGTTAACATTTCATAATGAAACAGCTCCTGGTTGCTTTTTTTTTATTTGGGATCGTAAACGTAGCCAGTGGCAATCACACCAAGGGAGGCTGGATGTATTACAAATACCTGGGCGCCGGCGCTGCTGCTAATACTGCGCGGTACCTGGTTTCACTGAAAATTTATACGGAATGCGTGCTAAACAACAACCAGTTTTGTTCTGAAGTGAATATTTCCATTTTTAACGCTGGCAGCAATTCTTTATACCTGGCTGTTAACGTTACCGGTTCGGATGTAACAGACATTCAAAACTGCACCCGGCAGGATTGCCATCCCTGCATCACCGACATTCCCAATATATGTTACAAAATAACCACTTATCAAACCATCATAGACTTACCGATCACCCCGGCCGGGTATATCCTGTCGCACCAGCGGTGCTGCCGCATTGCTAATATTATCAACATGCAACCCGGTTCCAGTAGCATCGGTGATACATGGACGGTAACCATCCCCGGTACTAACAGTGCTGATCCATCTGCCTTCAGAAATTCGAGTGCGTTGTTTGCTCAAAATGATACCGCTATCATTTGCAAAGACAATTATTTTACTTTCGACTTCAGTGCCGACGATCCCGACGGGGATTCACTGGTATATTCTTTTACAGATGCCTATTTTTCATCAAGGGGAAATGCCGCACAATGCACCAGCGCATCAGATCCGCCTCCATATTCCTTTATCAATTACATTGCCCCTGTTTCTGGTAGCCAGCCACTTGGAATTGGAGTTTC
>JBBQOJ010000135.1:0-6653 GCA_038330815.1 Chitinophagales bacterium
CGGTATTTAAATGGGTGATTACCCGCTATCCCGGGGTTTGGTTTGCGTTGACCGCTATGTTGTGGGTGCTTGGGTTTAAACTGGGCTTTGTGGAGGGGCAGGGGATATTCTTTTTCTCGCTGGGCGTGTGGCTTGGCAAAACAAATTACCCAATTGAAAAAAAGCCGGGCTGGTATAGCCATTACCTGGGCTGGTTATTTTTTATTGGCACCAGTGTTATCCGAACCTTTATGGCATTTGAACTGGAGCCTGCATTGACCGGTACTTTTTGGGTATTGATCCTGTTGCAGGTAGTTACCATCCTTGCGGGCATACTGGCTCTTTGGTTCGGTGCCGATGAACTGGTGCGCTGGTGCATGCATCGAAGATGGTTTGTATGGCTCACCAGTTTCTCTTTTATCATTTATGGGCTACACGTTCCCGTTATTGGATACGTATCCATGTACTTATTTCAACAGCTTTCCTGGTTTCCCTATTACCGGTTGTTAACCTATTTCCTGGCAGCTGCAATGGTATTGGCCTTGTGTGTAAGTATCGGTGCCCTGCTGCGGTATTACCTCCCCGGCTTGTATAAAAAGATGACGGGAGGGAGAGGGTTTTAAACTGTCATCTTTAGGTACACCCACCAGTTTAATGGCCACCCACCGCCGTACTTTGCCGCAGTTTTTCAAGTTTTTTATGCCACCAATATTGGTGCTTAGTCGCCAACTATCGCTGTTTCCCGTTATCCTGGTTATCTAAAGTAGCCGGGGTTTTTCTATTCAACAGCCCTGCAAGTGGTTCCCCAAACCGGACTGGTTAAAGATCATGTAGGCGTAGCAGTTAGTAAATGTAATAGAATCACATCTTTATGTTGTTGTACTATTTTTTTTTCGAAGCTAGTTTTGTGTCTCACATTTAAAAATATTAAAAAGTAAAATTTTATGAACAAAGTATTTCAGCATGGAAAGATGCTCACTGCAGTATTATTTGCAGTAATTCTTTTTGCCACCTCCTGTAAAAAAGACAAGGCGGATGAATAGCCGGTACCCGTCGCATCGAAACTGGAAAAATTCACCATCGGGGATGAATTTCTAAGTTTTACCTACAATACCGACGGCACCGTAAAGCAGGCAATTGTGAAAGAAGACCTGGTGTCTGGCGGTGAAACAGTTACCTACAACATTACCTATGATGCACAAAAGAAAATGACCCTGGCGGTGAACAGCAACGGTGAAAAGTTGACTCCTTTTTACGTTAACAACAAAATAGCCAAAGTGGAAGTCCGGGATGATGTAATAATGATTTGATTGGTGTTACAGAATACAGTTACCAGGGCAACCTGTTATCCGGAGCGAAGGTGCGTGCCGCTTTGCTAGGCCCATTGGCCGACCTTTTGAAATTTGAATTTGCCTACAACGCAGCTGGTAATATCATCAAAACCAGTTACTTCCAGGTAAATGTCGGTACCGGTTTAATGGAGCTGTCGAACTATGTCATCTACGAATATGATAACAAGCCCAATCCGCTCAGCGCGTTAAAGGAGTTTCTTCAATTGGTATGGTTTGTTCCTTCTGCCAATAATATTGTAAAGGAATTTCACAAGGATGCCGATGATGTACTGGAAGAAACAACGGAGTATAATTACACCTATAATGCACAGCAATTACCAACAGCAGGTACGTTAAAGCGCACCATCCCAGGCGAGCCTGTGCAAAACAAGGCTATACAGGTGATCTATAAGTAAGGTGAGGGTTGTTAAAAGGGGAGAGCTTAGGCCCTCCTTTATTGTGCCGGTTCACATTTTTATGTGGTTGGTGAAAACACGGGAAGCCGTTACTTTTGTTAGGGAATGTTGCTATATTTTCTTTGCCTCGATAAATACCAGTTATGATAAAAGTAATTTTGTACGAAGACAACCCGCAATTAAGGGAAGGTCTCACCATGCTCATCAGCGGATCGGAAGGTTTTGATGTGTTGGCGGCATTTAAAAACTGCAACAATGTAATTGAGGAAGTAGCAGCTTTTACCCCGGATGTTATCCTCATGGATATCGATATGCCCGGGGTAAATGGCATAGAAGGGTTGAAGAAAATAAGGGCTGTTAATACCGAAGTGAAAATTTTAATGCTAACGGTATTTGATGATAATAAAAATGTGTTCCAGGCCATCAGTAACGGCGCCAGTGGATATATCCTGAAAAAAACGCCTCCCGGTAAATTATTGGAATACATTGCAGAGGCACAAACCGGGGGTGCACCCATGACTACCTCCATCGCTACCCAGGTATTGAAAATGTTTTCTTCCATGAATAATGAAAAGGGGGCGGACTATAATCTATCGGATCGGGAGAAACAGGTGTTGCAGTTACTGGTGGAAGGCTATAGTTATAAAATGATCGCGGCGGAGATGTTTATTGCCATTGATACGGTAAGAAGCCATATCAAAAAAATATATGAGAAGCTTCATGTAAACAGCAAGAGCGAAGCGGTCGCCAAAGCCTTTAAAGACAGGATTGTTTAATTTCGAAATTTAATACAGACATGCCTTTAGCCGGTAAAATACATTGTTTTACCGCCGCCAGCGTAGACGGTTACATTGCCACAGACGAGGGAGACCTTTCTTTTCTTTCCGTAGTGGAGCAGGAAGCAGAGGACTATGGCTACGCTGCTTTTGTCAGCAGCATTGATGCGGTGGTTGTAGGCCGTACCACGTATGATAAAGTGTAATCGATGGGTGTACCGTTTCCCCACACCGATAAGCCCTGTTATGTTATTACCCGAAGCGAAAGGCCACCCATCGGGCAGATCCGGTTTTATACCGGTGACCTTAAAGCACTGGTGCATCACCTGTGTGTTGAAAATGGCTACCAGGTATTTGTTGATGGCGGTGCAACGATCTTACACCAATTGTTTATGGACAATTTGATTGACACATTGGTTATATCAGTAATACCCTTTTATTGGGCAGCGGGATCCCGCTCTTTACACCTGGGCGCCCTTCCCTTCTCTTACAGCAGGTTGCCTCCAAACAGTTTTCCAGTGGCCTGGTGCAATTAGCTTATGCCAGGAAGAATATCCTCTAATCATTTCCGGTAAGTATATCAAAGCCAGCAATCCTGACGATGGTAAGTATATTTTTACTATCCCCGGTATTCGCCAACTTTCTTCGCTTGATTATCTACCACTCCAGTACTGTCCTTCAGCAACCCTTTTTGTGGGAGCAGGATAAATTATTTTGCTATCTCACGGACACAAATTTTTTAATAGTAAATAGACACCGCCGCTGTTTTAAATGCGGAGAAGGCAAAGTGCGTTAAGAAATCCAACATTATTTTCCGCTAAATCCTGTAATTTTAAAAAAACCAAAATACCACTGCCGATTTGAATCATGATACCAGTCATAATGAGTATGCGCTTTTAGCATTGTTAAAAGCCGGCGATGTGCAGGCTTTCGGGCAACTGTATCAACTATACAATTACCGGTTATATGGTAACCTGTTAAAACTGGTAAAGTCGGAGCAGGAAGCGGAGGAAATTTTACAGGAAGTTTTTATCAAAATCTGGGATAAGCGGGCAAGCATCGATGTTGAGAAATCATTCCGCTCCTATCTTTTCAGAATTGCAGAAAATAAAGTGTACGACTATTTTAGAAAAGCAGCAAGGAATAGGAAAAGAGCTGCCCACCTGTTATCCATTGCCAACCCTGCATATATATATATTGAAGAATTATTGATGGAGAAGGAAAATAGCGCCCTGCTGCAAAATGCCATCGCTTCCTTATCTCCCCAGCGAAGGCAGGTGTTTATGTTGTGCAAGGTAAATGGCAAAAGCTATAAGGAAGTAAGTGAACTACTTGGCATTTCTGTCTCCACTATCAGTAATCATATCGTAAAGTCTACCAAAATTATCCGCGCTTATCTCGATAAAAACAGGGAAGTATTGATCACCCTGCTACTGGCTTCACCGTTTGTGGCATCCAGTTGATTGCCCGTTACCCTATTCAAATTTTTTTTATTTCTGGTAGTGGATAATTAAAGTTGGTACGTATTAGCATAGCAAGCCATTATTAGTATCATAGCTATTGTATGAAAAATTTATTTAGTAAGTACCTGAATGATCAATGTTCACCGCAGGAAGTAAAGGCGCTATTGAATTATTTCAATATGCAGGAAAACGAATTATTGCTAAAGTCGCTCATCCGCGAACGGCTGGAGCAGGAAGTGGAGATCGGGACCGAATGGGAGGAAGTTAACCGGCGAAGTTTCTCGGTCATAAGCAGGCACATTGAAAAAAATACGGCCACCGTAACGCCCTTTTATAAACACTGGTGGGTTAGGTTGGCTGCCGCAGCGGTATTGATACTTGGCTTGTTGGGTGTTTACCAGGTAGTTAAGAAGGAAGTGCCGGTGGAAGCCTGGGTAACGGCACCTGGCCAGGTGCCGAAAGATGTAACGCCTGGTGGAAGCAGGGCCATGTTAACCCTGGCAAATGGTACCCAAATAATACTCGATAGTACTGCCAATGGGCAGTTGGTGCAACAAGGCAATTCAAGCGTTACAAAAAACGGGGCGCAATTATCGTACATCGCCTCAGGTAAAGCAGTAGAAATGGTATACAATACCATCACAGTTCCCCGGGGTGGAGAGTACGAATTGGTATTGGCAGATGGATCAAAAGTATGGTTGAATTCATCGTCCACCTTACGGTTCCCCACCAGTTTTGAAGGTGGTGAAAGAAAGGTGGAACTAACCGGCGAAGGATATTTTGAGGTGACAAAAAATGCCCGTCAACCATTTAAAGTAGGGTTAAGCAATGGGATGCTGGTGGAAGTGCTGGGTACCCATTTTAATATCATGGGTTACGACGAGGAAGCGGCAATTAAAACCACGCTGCTCGAAGGAAAGGTGAAGGTTTTGGCAGCAGCAGCTGCGGTGATGCTTTCCCCCGGACAGCAGGCCAGCCTATTCAAGACCAGCCAGGCGTTAACCGTTGATAAATCAACCGATGTAAATAAGGCGATCGCCTGGAAGAATGGTGTATTTGACTTTTCTGATGATGACATCACCGACATTATGCGGCAGCTGTCTCGCTGGTACGATGTTGACATTCGTTATCAAGGGAAAATTACCGCACAGATTTATACAGGTTCTATCCGCCGCCAGGTAAATATCTCCAGGGTATTGTACATGCTTGAACAGGCGGGAGGGGTATCCTTCAATATTGACGGTAAAACCATTGAAGTAACAACTAAATAATGCAAAACTAATATACCATACAACCAACTTTTTATTGTTGACATACCAGGTGTTTAATAAGAAAACCGCCCCGGGGTCCAGCCGAAGCGGTATAAATTTCAGGTTAAACATATAACAATAGTCACTGCTATTATTTTACCTAAACGCTTCAAAATTATGAAATTTTCGTTGAATCGTCCTGTCCCGGTATTAACCGGGTGGACACAACTGCTAAGAGTTATGAAATTAACCGCTGTCATGCTGTTCGCCGCCTTCTTACAGGTGTCAGCCAATGGTTATTCCCAAAAAGTAACCCTCCACCTTGAAAATGTTTCGCTCGAAAAAGTATTTAAGGAAATTAAACGCCAGAGTGATTTCTACTTTTTGTACAATAACAATGAATTAAAAAAGGCGGGAAAAGTAACGGTGCATGTAAAGGAAGTATCGATAGAGGAGGCCCTTTATGAAAGCCTTTCCTCCACAGGGTTTACTTACCGCATTGTTGACAAAACCATTGTGTTGAATCCAATAGCCAGCAACCGGGTTTTAAAGAATCTTTTTTTAAATGTGCCACCGCCCATCGATGTAAAAGGACGGGTGGTAAATGAAAAAAGCGAGCCGGTAGAAGGCGCAACCGTCACCGTTAAAGGAACCAAAAATGCTACGGCCTCTAATTCCAACGGGGAGTTTGTATTAGTGGGTTTACAAACCACTGATGTGCTTGTTATCAGCGGTGTAAATATTGAACGGCGGGAAGTGTCGGTATCCGGACGAACTGAGTTGCTGGTAGATGTAAAAACTAAAATTGGGGACATTGAGGAAGTAGCCGTGTTGGCCAATACTGGTTTTCAAACCATTTCCAAAGAACGGGCCACCGGGTCTTTTTCGGTCATTACAAAAGATCAGTTGGAAAAACCTACCATCAATATTGCCCAACGCCTTATTGGCACCACAGCGGGTGTGCAGGCGGCCCTTGATGTAGATGGCAATCCCACGTTTGAAATCAGGGGCAAAACCAGCTTAAACGCACCAGGTGCGCCCTTGGTGGTGGTGGATGGCTTCCCCATCCAGGGCGATTTTAATTCAGTTAACCCCAATGATGTAGAAAGTATCACCATTTTAAAAGACGCGGCAGCAGCTTCTATCTGGGGTGCCCGATCTGCCAATGGGGTAATTGTAATTGTTACCAAATCGGCAAAACGCGGCACACCACTGAAGGTAGAGTTTAATGCGTTTACCCGCATAGGTAAAAGGTTCGACCTGGATTATGTACGTCCACTAGCGCCCTCCGATCAAACCGTAGAGTATGAAAAACTAGCGTATACTAACTGGCGTACCCTGCAAAATCCCCTGTCCCTAACCGATAACTTCTTTGCTTTTTCACAGGTAGGTACGGCCCTAAATGAGTTTAATTTCGGCTTTATTACAGCTGCCCAAC
>JBBQOJ010000136.1:0-6643 GCA_038330815.1 Chitinophagales bacterium
CATTCAGGATAGATAGCCTGCCATTAAATGCAGCGCCGGTATCTACGTTCCAAACGTTTACCGCGTGCATGGGTTCAAAACTATCATAGTGCAGGGTAGGGGTGTGGCCAATAAATATCTCACTAAACAGTTTTAGTCGTTTCGGATAAAGCAGCGCATCTTTGGAAATCCTGCTATCCATACACAATGCCATCTCCCACAGCGTTCTGTCCCAACTGTAGTTGCTGCTATAATGTTCTTTATGCGGACCGTGCAGGGAGGAATAACCGGCATGAACAAACAAGCGGTTGCTATCATCGATATAATAGTTTAGCAGGTGCTGAAAAAACTGGAGGTGCAACTGCAATTCTTTATTTGACCGGTTCCGGTAACTTTTAAAGGTGGCCTTACCACCATTGTACATCCAAACCTCATCGGCTATATTTTTATCCAGCCATTGCTGGCACCAGAGATCATGGTTGCCTTTTATAAAAATACAGTTTACTTTCTTTTCCAGATCCACCAGGTATTGTACCACTTCAAACGACTGGCTCCATCCGTCTACATAATCACCTAAAAATATTAACTGGTCCCCTTCTTTTACAGCAGCCCGTTCAATAACCTGTTCAAGTGCCCGAAATGCGCCATGGATATCTCCTATTACAAATGTTGCTCCCATCGTTTCATTAATTTTCCCTTCAGCATGGTCACTGCTGAATTTTAAGCAAGATAATTATTGATCCCTGTAACGGGAAAACTTATCGGCGCCAAATACAGTGCCGTTCCTGGCGATCTTACACCCCTGCTGGTTAATTATGTTATTGGATGAGTTTTTAATTATTTTTACCAGATGAAAATTGAGCATCTTCAATTAAAATGGGAGGACCTTCCCCAGGCGGGCCAAATATCATTGCAACCGGTAGAAAAAAAATACCTGACCATCCTTTATATTGAATGGAGCATATTATATGGCGTGGTATTAGTGGTGGCCGCAAGCCTTTTCTTTTTTATTCCTCAATGGCGGTCAGCCATCATTATGGTACCGGCTATTCTTCTCTTTTTATTGCTGTTACCTGTGAGTGCCTGGTTGGTTACCAGGTCGTTTAACTTCAAAGGGTATGCATTTAGGGAGAGAGACATCTTAAGCCGCAGCGGGTGGTTATTTCAGCAATTACAGGTGGTACCCCTTCATAAAATTCAGCATTGTGTGGTGAAGACAGGCCCCCTCGAAAAAAAATACGGTTTAGCCTCTTTAAGAATCTATACCGCAGCACAACAAACTGGTACTACTTTAAGCGGCTTAAAAGCGGAGCAGGCAGAACAACTAAAAGAATGGATCGTTTCTAAACAAATCCAACATGGATAGGGATACAGCATGGTCGGTACCCAGGCGGCAGTCTGCTGTCGCACTCCTCATTTCCATATGGGGTATTGTAAAAAACTTATGGCCATTATTGCTGTTCCTGGGAGCCAGAATTTTCCTGGATAGCGGAGATGGCGATAAAATGACCAAAAAATTATTATGGGGATTGGCCGGGGCCATGATTGTTTATATTTTTATCCGGATCAATGAGATCGCCCAATACTTTTTTTTCCGGTTTTGTATTGTTGATCAGCAGTTGCTGGTGTACAGTGGCGTATTTACCAGGAAAATAACCGCCCTGCCGTTGTCCAGTATACAGGCTATACATACCCGGCAGTTATTGCTACATCGGCTCACCAATACCTGCAAACTGGTAATTGACACCGCCGGTACTGAGAAAGAGGAGTTGGAGATTATTGCTATGGATATTTCCATGGCGACGGCATTCAAAGCGGCCCTGCAGCCGTCCCTGTCGGGTGAAAGCCAACCAGTTAGCGACCCTGATATTGCTGTTAAGGCCAATGTGCCGGTAAATGGCTTTCGCCTGGATATCTCCGACATTATAAAACTGAGTATCTCGGAAAATCATTTCAACACCTTCCTGATTATTCTGGCCTTTATAATTGGAAAATTACAGGATATCAAGGAATACCTGGGATTTGAAACTTATGGGTGGATGCGGCAGCAGGCAGGCACTATAAATGCTACACTGCAAAACATATTAATTGTATTTATTGTTGGGATGGCATTGGCCATGGTGGTCTCTGCTATCCGGGTATTCCTTCGGTTTTACGGGTTTACCCTCCGGTTGCATGCCAAGGAACTGGAGATGAAGTGGGGATTGCTGGAAACCCACCAAAAGCAAATCCCTTATAAAAAAATTCAAATGATTTCGTGGCAGTCTACTTTTATTAGGCGACTTATGCATATCAGTATTTTACGACTCCACGTAACTGCAGAGGATGAAACCAAAGCCGACCAGCTTATTCAGGTGCCACTTACACAGCCGGAACAGGTACTTACCCTGGCCGGCAATTACCAGCCGTTATTACCCGCCCACCTGGTACCCTTTATCAATATCAGCAGCAAATATGCACTGCGCCAGGTTTTTTGGATTGGTTTCCCTGTTACTATTGGCGCCATGTTCGGACTATATTTTGTTATCGGTGGCTATAGTTTGGTTGCCGTTGCGTGGTTGTTTTACTATGCCATTACCAGTGTTGTGTATCAACGCAATTTTAAGATTTGGATAAGTGATAACGCCTTACAAATAGTGAAAGGGGTTTGGGGCAGGGAGCATGCCCTGGTTAATTTTGACAGTATGCAGCAGGTATCCCTAAAAACAACGCCTTATAAAAGAAAACACCAGCTGGCGGATATTCATTTGTATACTGCCGGCACTACCATTGTGCTGCCTTACCTGCCACAAGCAGAAGCAACCTTTTTAATGGATTTCATTTTGGCCAATATTGAGTTTAAAAAAGAGATCGCTGCTGGAAATACCGTTAATTTGTTGCCAGGTAGCCACATTGATGGATCTGTGTTGGCTTCCACCAATTAAAAAACCGGTTTTTGTTGCCCCGTCTTTTTCACTTAGTCTTGCCTGCATTATCAATAACAAATGGTACTATAAGCGCGTTAATTTCATCATATCCCTGGCCCTCCGCAATACCTGCATCAATTCCATGGTAAAATTATTGCCTTCTGATTCCTGTTATCATTTATTTACTATCTTTCACATCCATCAATTTTAAACAAATTTTCCTTCTATGATTACAGTTGCACTTTATAATTTAAAAGGAGGCGTTGGCAAAACAGCCAGTTGTGTGAATTTTGCCTACCTGGCAGCGAGAGACGGTTTCAAAACTTTATTATGGGATATCGATCCCCAGGGTTCTACTACCTTTTATTATAAGATTAAGCCAAAGGATGTTCAGGGCATAAAAAAACTGATCAGTAAGGATGCCCGGCTGGAAACCGCCATCATGGCCACCAACTATGAAAATCTTGAAATTATCCCGGCCGACCCTTCCGCCAAAAGTTTTGACATTATGTTAGAGGAAATGAAGGGGAACAAGAACAGGTTGAAAAGTATTCTCCGGCAATTTGACCAGGAATATGATTTTATTTTTATTGACTGTCCTCCCGGCTTTAGTGCCCTGAGTGAGAATATATTTAATGCCTCCGACGTGGTATTAATGCCCATCATCCCCACCACGCTTTCCATCCGTACTTATAATATGGTGAAAGATTATTTTAAGGAAAAGGACCTGGATGCCGCTAAGATGATGTGCTTTTTTACCATGGCTGACCTGCGTAAAAATATGCACAACGAAATAATGGAACAGCTTTACAAAGACAAAAAGTTTTTCCAAAACTATATTCCCTATTTATCGGACGTTGAAAAAATGGGTATTCATCGCCAGCCGATAGAAGAGTTTGCCCGTAGCAGTTATGCCGCAAGGTGTTACCATGAACTATGGACGGAAATTAAAGAAGGGGTGGTAGCATAAAAAAACGCGGCTTTATCGGCCGCGTTTTTTTATGCTACTTATTTCCGTGTAAAAAGTGATTAAAAGGGCACACTAAACTGACCGCTGGTAACCAGCTTGGTAGCCGTACCCTGTCCATCATTGTCATATAAGGTTCCTGCAAATGTTCCGCTAACGCGAGTGGCTGTTAAGGTGGTGACATTTACTGAAAAAGTGCCCGTTTGCAATAACCCGGTTACCCATGCCGTAGCAGCTACGCCATCATAATATCCCACAATACAAAAGGTGGTGGTATTGGTAGCTGAAAAACGGTTGTATAGCCCTGTTGTTACGGCCGGCGTTTTTGTTAAATTGATCTGGAATTCAGGTGAAGTGGTGGCAACTGTCTCGTACCCTCCTATTACCAATGCATTTGCGCCGGCCGCAGCTGCCACTACATCTTCATTAAAAGTGCGGGCTACACCATCGATGGTACATTTTATAAAATCGGTAGCTACCGTGCCGGCTACCGCAGTTATAGGAAATGAACAGCCATTGTTGGTGGCAGCGTAATTAAATACGCCCGGGCTGGCGGGTGTTCCGCTACCGGATAACGTGATAGTTTGCAGCCCGGTAGCTGCAAAACTACCTGATCCGGCAAAGATAATTCCGTTTACGGTACCCGTTGATACCGTATAAGTACCGGCAGTAGTTACAGTAATATCAATGGTAACCGTGTTGGTGGCTGTTAATGCTGTTCCGGTAGTATAGGTACCGGCAACAGTAGCATTGGAACAGTTGCCCGGTGCGCCGCCATAGGTAAACACAGCGGTTCCGGTATTGGCGGGACTTACATTGATCATAAACGCACAGCCATTGGTGCCCGGTGTAAAAGGATAAATGCCCGGGGCCAGCGGTGTGCCTGAAGCTGTTAATTGAACCAACTGTGTGCCGGTAGCAGTAAAAGTGCCATTGCCGGTAAAAACGATGCCGTTTATTGTATTGCTGGTAATAATATATGTACCTAATGAAGTGACATTTACACTGACAACAGCAAAATTAGCGCTTGTTAATACACTGCCTGCAGTAAATGTTCCCCCGGCAGTAAAACCGGTGCAATTGCCGGGTGCACCATTCAACGTATATAATGCAGTTCCGCCACTGCTACCACCTCCACCGGATACGGTGATGGCAAATGCACAGCTGTTGGTGCCTGGAGAAAAAGTGAAATTACCCGGTGCCAGGGGAATCCCCGATCCGGTAAGAACAACGGTTTGGGGTCCGGTAGAGGGGAAAGTTCCGGCACCAGAAAAGGTTATTCCATTTACGGTGGTGGTACTTACCGTGTAAGTTCCAACTGTTGTTACATCCACCGAAATGGTTACCTGGTTGGCTGCACCAAGTGCTACACCCACCTGGTAACTACCGGTTACCAGCGCATTCGTACACGCCCCTGGTGCTCCATCCAGTGTAAATACAGCCGACCCTCCGATTACATTTCCTTCCAGGCTATATTCTTTTTGACAGGAAAAAAACACTATGGATAATAACAATACCAGGAGGGAAGGCCTTATATTTAGCATCATAAAACGGAATTTAATAATTTAGAGCAATTTTCTTACCACACTACAAAAATATTCAATCTGGGCAGAAATATTGCCGGGTGTTTAATTCGGTTATTGAAATCAATATTAAGACAAAAAATGTTTATGAAAAGACAAATAATAAATTGGTTTAGCCCGGCTTTACAAAATGATATGCCTGTTTCTGTATATGGAGATTATGGTTTTGCGCTGCTACTGGTGCCAACTGCCGGCGCGGATTATCTCGAGTACGAGCGTTTCCAGTTGATCGATCACCTTAGTCCGTATATTAACGGAGGAAAGATTAAAGTATTCTCCATTAATAGCATCAATAAAGAAAGCTGGTTAAACCACGACATGTTGGGCGAGCACAAAGCGATCCGGCATAACCAGTTCAACGAATATGTGTATAATGAAGTGATCCCCTTTATTAAAAACAATACTTCCTGGGAAACGCCCATCATCATCGCAGGCGCATCGCTGGGAGCCCTTCACAGTATGAACCTGTTTCTCAAAAGGCCCGATTTAATTAATGGCGTAATTGCGATGAGCGGCGTGTATGACCTAACTGAGTATACAAGGGGATTTTTTGACGAACAGGTTTACTACAATTCCCCCATGCACTATATGCCCAATTTAACCGATCATGGCATCCTCGAGCAAATCAGGAAGAGCCGGCACATACATATATTAACCGGCTCTGGTGATTATGAGGCACCCGAGGCCGGCAAAGGTTTTGCCGGTATATTATATAATAAGGGTATCAATTACGAATTGAGCGTTTGGGGAGCAGAGTGGAAACACGACTGGCCCACCTGGCGGGCAATGTTGCCGCTTTTCATTGACACCCGTTTTTAGGTTAGTTATTTGTCGATTGCCAAGGTTACCCCCACCGGGCTAATTGAATAAATAAAATACGGTGTATGAAAAAGATTGCTATTCTCTTCATACTATTCTTAATAACTGCAGGTGTGGTTGGGCAGGGATTGTCAACCGAACACTTGCTTGCCGTATCCGCTATGCCGAATAAAAGAGTAAAAGCCTTCCTCCAAAAAAATGGATATACTTTCTCTGGAAGGGAACAAAGTTATGATACCCTATTTACCAAATTTGAATACCGTCCCCCCGCTACAGGCTGGAACAACTTAAAGGATACCGGTTACCGGTGCCTCATACGTGGCGATGTGCGGCAGGCTTCCCTGGCTACCTACCATACTGCCTCCAGGGCAGAATTTCTCCAACTCATC
>JBBQOJ010000137.1:0-6638 GCA_038330815.1 Chitinophagales bacterium
GGGCATCACGTAGTTGGAACTTTGTCCAACCAATACCCCTGTTTTATCAAAAATAACTGCTACAGCTCCTATTTGCTCGTGACAATAAGAAACTACCTGGTTTTCTGCATTCTTAACATTGTTCTGAAACTTGCTCAACAAAGTTAGTCCTGCTACCGTTGGCGTCATGTTAAAATATGCGTTGGTAAAATCCTTTTTGGTACCATCCTGCCCAATGGGTGGCTCAACATCTACTGGTAATGTTTTAGCAAACTTGGTATTAATGGCCGGATCAATGGCCAGCATGGCTGCCTTATAAGCTTTCAGCCTTGCTTCCAGTTCCTTGCCCTTGCCTTGTGTTCCAAACAAACGGGAGGCAGCTTCCAGGTTATCTTCTTTAAAAGACTCCTTACCATCCACCACTTCCAGTCCTGCGGCATTTTTTAATTCTTTTTTCAACCCTTCGATATAGGCATTCATTTCGTCTGACAACTTTTTAGCCTGCTCAGCCTTTGGTTGCCATATCTGCGCCTTTTCTTTTGTTGTTGCCTCTGCCAGTTTTTGATTCAGCGATTCATATAAGGTTTGGTTTGCAGCAGCAAGGTTATTGCTGGAATTCTGCAAACTGGTATCCACCACTTTGAAGGCGTTTAGGATCTCACTTGATACATTTAGTGCCAGCAGGGCTGTAAGCACCAGGTACATCAGGTTGATCATCTTCTGCCGGGGCTCTTTAGGTAAAGCCATAGTATTTCAGATTTACGATTGTTTTTATTGAATGATTGTTGGATTATTGATCATCTGGTGTAACGAAATACATTTTGCTGGTTTCGCCCAGGAGATTTAAAAAGGATGCTTAACTTTTAACCTGCATAGCGGTTAACATGTTGCCATATACTGAATTTAATTTACCAAGGTTATTGGCTAACAAGCCGATCTGGTCTTTGGCTTTATTGGCATCATCAACACTATTCATCATAGCGCTGCTGGCCTCTGCCATTTTACCATAAAAACTATTGAGTGCTTTCAGGTGGTTATTGCTCTCTTTCAATTCAAGCTCGTAAATAGTATTTAAACTACCCAGGTTTTTTGTAAGTACCTGTACCTGCTCGTGAAATCCTTTGGCACTTTCTGAGGCGTTGTTAAAAGACGCCATCGTAATAGCACTGCTACTGAATGCGGCCGACATGGTTGCAATAGCTGCAGTGGCTTCCCTGGTTTTGCCACCAAATTCATTGGTAGATTTTACCACATCCCCGATGTCAGATAAACCGCCCACAGTGGCACCTAATTTAGAGAAACCTTCGCTCAACTTTTTTAAATTGGTAGGGGTAATATCTGCTTCCTGTAACATTTTATCCATACTTTTCAGGGCAGGATTGCCAGTTTCAACAGGGGCAACCGCTGCAATAGCTGGTCCTTCGGGGGGTGGCGCAAATACATATAATAATGCATAACCTAAGAAGATGCCTGCTTCAACATATAATCCAATCTTTAACCAGGTATCAGCACCTGGCGCATGGGTGATTTTGAAAAGGGCACCTAACAATACCGGCACAGCGGCCGCGGATACTAGGATGTTAAGAATACGATCGATTGGACGGGATTGACCAGCAGCCATGATTTTTTGAATTTTTAGATTTTAATTGAGGATTATTATTTTATTATTACGCATGATCCTGTCACCCTATAGTAATGTAACCACTACAGGTAATTTCTCATACGTAATATTTAGTTGTTGGAAAATAACTATTTGCCTTTCTTCATTGCAGGAGGTAAATCAATTACACAACGAAAGCCAATATAAGATTTTGTAGTATCCTGGTATTCGTAGTTACGGGTACTGGTTTGCAAAAAGTATCCTACATCTTTCCAACTTCCACCGCGAATCACTTTACGTTTCATACGGGGAGGATCAGTATCCTTTGCATTCCAGCGAATATCAGGGTTCATATCATGTTGAAAAGAATAACCACCTTCGTAATACAAACTTGAAGTCCACTCCGCCACATTACCAGCCATATTATACAAACCAAAGTCGTTTGGCCAGTAGGCATCAGCCCTAACAGTGTAAAATCCACCGTCCTCGGGGTAATTGCCACGGCCCGGTTTAAAGTTGGCCAGTAAACAACCTTTCCTGTTTCTCAGGTAGGGTCCACCCCATGGATAAGGTGATTGTGAACGGCCGCCCCGCGCTGCATATTCCCACTGTGCTTCTGTTGGTAAACGGAAGTCAGACTCTGTTGCACGGGATTTTGATTCAAGAAAACCATTCAGGTATTGTGTTCTCCATTCACAGAAGGCGGTTGCCTGTTTCCATGAAACGCCCACTACAGGATAATTACCAAAGGCGGGATGACTATAGTATTTTTTAGCCATTGGCTCATTATAAGCATAGGCAAAATCTCTTACCCAGCAAAGGGAATCAGGATATACCTGGATATCTTTTTTAACAATAAATTTTGACCGTTGTACACCGGCATTTTCTCTTTTAGCCGCTTCCTTATAATCAAAAGTCTCGGAATGATATACCATCTTGGTAGGATCCAATTCTTTTTTATTGAAAATACGGTTATCCGGGGTAAGGATCATGGCATCAATTTTCTCTAATGTTGCTTTATCTCCCCATTTAATGGTCTTAGCCTTTTTCCAGTCTACATATTCATTGCCATCAGCGCCCTGGCGTATGAAACCCATTTGCTTGGCAGCAATAGAATCTCTTACCCAATTGGTGAACTGGCGAAATTCATTATTGGTAATTTCAGTAGCATCCATCCAGAAACCACTGATAGATACTTGCTTGTTCCTGGCTGTATATGCATAATTTATGTCCTCATCGCTGGGACCCATATGAAAAGTGCCTGGTGGGATGTAAACCATACCCGGTGGCTTGGGAAGAGACCAGGCCTTAGCAGGTGCTACCCCGTATAACTGTCCATCATTAGGCAGGTCTTTCCCTTTCTTGTTCTTGCCTAGCATTTTACAACCTGACAGAGATGCAATAGCCAGTACGGCTATAATTGTTAATGAACTGTTCTTCATCGTTTTAACTTTGAGGGTATTGGCAAATGTAATGATTATTTTGAATTGTGCTCATCACGTTAGACTTTCAGCTATTAATATTAAATAATATTTGTTAACCTAGAAATAAAAACGCATTTGATTCCAAAATATTGTGCCCCTATCTCGTTATTTTATTGGTTTGACTAATTTGATTAATGATTGAATCTACATCTAAAACCGGCTCCAGGCAGCTATAATTTTTACACAGATAAATGCTTGTTTCAGCTGTTAAAGGTTTCGCCCTTAGCATTGGAAAGGCATCACTTGCGTGCGCACTACCCATTATTACCATATTGGGAATAAAATTGGCCTGTATTGCTTCTGCCAATTTCTTATAATCGTTACCCACTACAGCAACTTCGTTTATACCAGCTACCTGTTGTATAAGTACGGATGACCAAACACCAAAGGAACCAGGATGTTTAATTATTGTTGGCAACAATGTTGCCAACATATGGTCAGCCCTTTCTTTTAACGCAGTCTTTTCAAAAAGCACGGATAACAGGTAAAGATTTTCAGCCATTACCGCATTCCCGGATGGGGTGGCCCCATCATAAATTTCCTTTTTTCTAACAATTACATCCTGTTGGGATTTACCGGTAAAATAAAAGAACACCTTTTCCTCATCACTAAAGTTTTCTATCACAAAATTGCAATAATCCAGGGCTTTCGTAAGCCAGTATTCATCGAAGCCAGCTTTGTACAACTGCAGGAGGGCGGCAATGAGGTAAGCATAATCGTCTAAAAAGGCAGGATACCTGGCAACACCTCCTTTGTAAGTGTGGAACAATCCATTCGCCATCGTTTCCGTGGCAAACCTGCTAACCAGGAAATGAGCGTTGCGCTCTGCCAACCGAAGGTATTGCTCCTCCTGTAAAACAATGGCAGCCCGGGCAATGGCATTTAATAATAACGCATTCCATCCCAGGAGGATTTTATCATCGAGGCCCGGTTTTACCCGCTTGCTTCTTTCAATTGACAATTTTGAAAGGCATGTCTCAATAGTTTGAATAAACTGCTCCTTGTCGATGGCATTGCGGGCTACAAATGTATCAGCAGGAATTAGTACCCGCAATATATTCTTTCCTTCCCAATTTCCCTCTTCTGAAACATCAAAAAAAGCACAAAAAAGAGATGCATCCTCCCCCAATATTTCCGTTATCTCCTTTTGTTGCCAGACATAAAATTTACCTTCCTCCCCCTCGCTGTCTGCATCCAGGGCGGCATAAAATCCATCTTCCCTATCGCGCAATTCATTAAGTAAAAACGAAAGGGTTTTCCGGATGGCCTTTTCATACTGCTGATTGCCAGTTAGCTGTAAGGCATCGCACAAAACATTTACCAGTAGGGCATTATCATACAACATTTTTTCAAAATGCGGTGCCAGCCACTCTCTATCCGTACTATACCTCGCCAGTCCGCCTGCTATGTGATCATAAATACCCCCGTTTAACATATTATCTATTGACAAAAGGGCCTGTTGCTTTGCCTCTGGGTTGCCTGTGAAATAATAATATTGTAGCAGGTATTTTATCGTAAAGGTTTGCGGAAATTTTGGCGCGTTCCCAAATCCACCCCATTCCTTATCGGCCGTTTTCATAACTGCCGAGAACATTTCTTCACAATGTGTAGCATTAACAAAAGGCGCTTCGCCAACACCAGGAGTGAACGGGATTGTTTGAGCGATACTGTTGGCAGACTGCAAATGTGCTGTTAAATTCTCCGCCTGTGATAGTATTTCGTGCCTTTTGTCTTGCCAGGATTGTGCAATCCCCTGTAATACGTCAATCCACGAGGGCCTGTTAAAGGCTTTAACCGGCGGGAAATAAGTGCCGCCAAAAAATGGTTTCCCTTCTGGTGTTAAAAATACATTTAAAGGCCAGCCACCGCTTCCACTGATTGCCTGAACCGCATCCATATAAATATGATCAAGATCTGGCCTTTCCTCGCGGTCTATTTTAATATTTACGAAATGCCGGTTCATTACAGCTGCTATTGATGCTTCCTCAAAACTTTCCCTTTCCATTACATGGCACCAATGACAGGCAGAATAACCGATGCTAACAAGAATTACTTTGTTTTCATTCACGGCTTTTGACAGTGCCTCGTTGCCCCATGCAAACCAATCCACCGGGTTATGGGCGTGCTGCAGCAGGTAAGGGCTGGTTTCATTAATTAACCTGTTAGTAAACCTTTTTGTCATACTTTTTCGCCCTGCTTCTTTAGTGCAGCTATTATTATCAGATGCCCTACTACTATTCTTATCCATAAAAGAAAGATAGCCGTAAGCAATATCAATAAAAAACCAGGAAAATTAAATGATACAATAAAAGGAGAGGTATAATCGATAAAGGCGTCTTTTGTAAATAGAGAGGTAAGTTAGTTATTTTTTCTTTAATGAAGTAAGATATTGTTCCAGGGCACTTACCATACTGGGAGCCTGTGGTTGTGGGGCTTTAATATGAAGAGTAAGCCCTGCTTCTTCCGCAGCCTTAAAGGTATTGGCTCCAAAAACCCCGATTTTAGTGCCATTTTGCTTGAACTGGGGAAAATTTTCGAGCAGGCTCCGCACACCACCGGGCGTAAACAAACAGATCACATCAAAATTTTGTGCAATAACTTCACGAATATCATTGCTGATGATGCGGTATAATACCGGTGTAGCATATTCGCAATTATGGTCCCGCAGCCAATTGGTAATTTCACTGTCAAAGGATTCGGAGCAGGGATATAAAAACTTTTCGTTGTCTTTGTGTTTGTTGATTACATCAAACAAACTTTTATTAGTTCCATCAGCACCGTAAAAAACTTTACGTTTTCGATAGAGGATAAATTTCTGTAGATAAAGTGCGATGGCTTCGGTAATACAAAAATACTTGGTGTCCTGTGAGATATTCGTCTTCATCTCGTCGCAGGCCCTAAAAAAATTATCGATGGCGTGCCTGCTGGTAAAAATTACGGCCGTGTAACTGGTGATCTCTATTTTCTGTTTCCGAAATTCTTTTGCCGGAATACTATCTACCACGATAAAGGGATGAAAGTGCAGTTCAATATTATGCTTCCTGGCAAGGTCAAAATAAGGTGATCTTTCACCATCGGGCCTGGGTTGGGTGATCAGTACTTTTTTTACCACGTTATCGTTTGATGATGGGTTTGTGTCGTTATCGCTAACCATACCGGATAATTATTATTGAAAAGCAACACAAAGTTATTGATTTTTACTTAATAAAATCACCAAACCCTTGTATATCAATAAAACCGGGATAATTTCAATGCCTATTACATACATCATAAAATGAAACCTGCTAACCTTTAGTTTATTTTGTAGTAACCCATAACTACGAAAGAAGCGTAGTAAAAACATTAGCCCAATCAACAGCAGGGAAATAATAATAGCAGTTGTAGCAAGGGAAGGCATTGAAAACGCCATTACCACCGCAAAGGGAAGCAATAAAATACCGAGAATTTTGTTTATTAAAAAAATGACAAATATATAAGTATTGGTAACCTCTTTATACCCGGTTACCCAGCCCGTAAATTTTAATGACATAAATTTCACCAGGTAGATGGCAGCCAGGCTCAGCGTGCAATACAGT
>JBBQOJ010000138.1:0-6631 GCA_038330815.1 Chitinophagales bacterium
GTCATCAACAAAAGTTAACACTTCATTATAGCCTGTATGAATTGTAAAGCGTCGATCACATTTTTATTAATGGTTCTTTCTGCCGCATGTACTTCTACCAAATCAATCACCAAACAAAAACCTGCCAATAATATTCCATCCTATGAACTTATGAACGATTGGTGGAATGCATCGGAAGATACTATTGCAGGGCAGATATCAGCAGTGGCGGTGGATATCAATCAGAACGTATTGGTATTTCGTAGAACCGGCAGGAAATGGTCAAATCCTTTTCCTGATTCTTTAATTTCCCTTCCTACAGTTACAGTGTTAGATGGAAAGACGGGTAATGTGGTGGCAACCTGGGGAGCTAATCAATTTATTATGCCACACAGCATAACAGTTGACAGGAATAATAATGTTTGGATTACCGATGTGGCTTTACAACAGGTTTTTAAATTCAACCACAATGGTAATCTGCTAATGACATTAGGGGTAGCTGGAACAGCAGGTAATGGTGCCTCCCATTTTAATTTGCCTACGGATGTGGCAATTGCAGAAGATGGTTCTTTTTATGTGAGCGATGGATATGGAAATAGCCGTATCGTTAAATTTTCAGGCGAAGGAAAATATTTGTTTGAGTGGGGTGTAAAAGGAAACGGCAAAGGAGCATTCCAATTGCCTCATTCCCTTGACTTAGATGCTCATGGCAATGTTTACGTAGCCGATAGGGAAAACAACCGTATTCAAAAATTTGACAGTAAGGGAAAATTTATAAAAGAGTGGAATAACACTGGGGGTACTAAGTTGTACGCTTTAGCCGTTAACAAAAACGATAATGAAATTGTAGCCGTGGACCTATCGTTTGAAAATAAAGTAGTGAAAGGCGCTGATATGATCGTGCTGGATACCTCCCTGAATTTACTAACAAGATTTGGAAGAGCTGGCTTGTATAGCGGACCTGTCTGCGTATATCATGATGTGGCAGTTGACAAAGACGGTAATATTTATACGGCCAATATTTTGGGTAATACTGTTCAAAAGTTTCGTAAGATAGCAGGGCAATAAGGTTGACGAATGCATAACAACGGCTTTCTGCTATGCCGGCTTAATATCATCGGTAAGAAGTATTATCTTTCGTTCAGTATATTGCTGAACCTCCCTGCGACTACAGGCCAATAGGCAACATCCCGGTCAACAACCAAAAACTTAACTGTATGAAAAAAATAGTAGCTACCGCTACTTTAGCTGTACTAATCGTTTTTTTACAAGCTGCTTACAACGTAGCGCCACCCATACAACTGGCGCCGCTATTTGAGCAATATTCAATGGCACGCTACGCCTTAAATCCATTAACAGCAACGCAACAAGGCATAAATGAATATAACAGTCAACTGGAAATTACGATCAGCGAAGCCTATATAATACAGTCGAAAGAACTTAATCAAAAATACCTTGACACTTTAACTGGCATCAACAGGGCTGATTTAACTCCGGCTGAGCTATTGAGTGTTGATGTGCTGAAGTATAAATTGCAATCAGAGAACGAACGACTTAATAATTTGATGGGCTTTTACACGCCGGTGAATCAATTCGTATTTAGCTTCCCAACCCAATTTGCCACTTTGGGCTCCGGGGCCGGATATGTTCCTTTTCAAACCGAATTAGATTATCGGAATTTCATCAGTCGAATGAAAAGGTTCAAGGTTTGGGTCGACCAGGCCATTGCTAATATGCAAAAGGGGATCGAATTAAAAAATACAACGCCAAAAGCTGCGATGTTAAAAGTACCGGCTCAATTAAAACCTTTATTTGAAGGGGCGGTTACTGAAAACCTTTTTTATAAACCTTTATCCAAACTTCCTGCGAACCTTGATAGTTTAGCGGCAGTGCAATTAAGGAAAGATTATTCGGACGCCATTGAAAATATCATTAAACCCGCATATAAAAAACTCCATGATTATGTTGTTACGGTGTACATTCCCAGGGCAAGGGAAACAGCCGGCTTGGTGGGCAACTATAACGGAAAAAAGGAATATGCACTGTGGTTAAAGTTTCATACCACAACGGACATCACACCAGCAACTATTTTCAATTTAGGACTTAGCGAAGTGGCACGTATCCAAAAAGAAATGGATTCGGTAAGAAAAATTGTGGGCTTTAAGGGCGATTTAAAATCCTTCTTCGAATACGTAAGAACGGACCCGACATTCTTTCCATTTAAAACGGAGCAGGAAGTATTGGACAGATTCAGAAGCTTTGAAGAAAAAATGGCTCCTCAACTGAGCCGCCTTTTCAATATGAAACCCAAGGCAAAGTTTGAAGTGAGGGCGACTGAAAAGTTTAGAGAAGCCGGCGCAAATGCGCAATACATAAAGGCATCCCGCGATGGGAAAAGGCCCGGCATTTTTTATGAGGCCGTGCGTGATCCCGCTAAATACAATTATTTCGCCATGGAAGGATTATTTATTCATGAAGCGATTCCAGGCCATCACTACCAGGTTTCCATCCAGCAGGAAGCGGCAATTCCCGAATTCAGAATCACCTATGGAGCAAATGCTTTTGGAGAAGGATGGGCACTGTATGCTGAAAGTTTAGGAAAAGAACTCGGTATGTACACCGACCCGTATCAATATTTCGGCAGGTTAAATAACGAAATGGAAAGAGCTGTTCGATTGGTTGTTGACGCTGGTATACATGACAAAGGCTGGTCGCGTGAAAAAGCCATGGCTTATATAATGCAGCATCAGCCCATAACGGCTGAACAGGCGGAACAACGCGTTGAACGGTATATGGTTATTCCGGGGCAGGCCGTAAGCTACAAAGTGGGCGAATTGAAAATTTTGGAGTTGCGAAAAAAAGCCATGCAGCAACTGGGGCATCAGTTTGACATCAGGGCGTTCCATGATGAAATTTTAAAAGATGGTAGTTTACCGCTGGTGCTGTTAGAAAGAAAAATGAATGCCTGGATAAAAACCAACACCTCAAAGCAGTAGCAAGCAACGTTTCTTTTAGTCAGCCAGTGTTACAACGTTAATTGGTTACGGATAAACAGGAGGGTTAGCGAAAGAATATTAAACGCTGCCACGATAGGTTTGGGTATTTTAAAACAACAGGCTTACAGAAGCTAAGCGATAATAGGTGCATTATACATTTGGCTCCACTTTACCTTCTTGTCTTAGGGGCAACTGTTTTTAAATGCCCTGCTAGCGTAAGGGAACGTTATTGTACGTTGTATATGCCAGAAGGAACTTGATTAATATTCAATTTTATTAATTTTTATACAACCAACATGATAAAACTGCCATCGCTTTTACTGCTGGTATTGCTACTTCAACAACCCGGCAGGTGCCAGGTTATGGATTCAGTTGTTTTTCCTAATGCAGCACTCTATTTTTACTCCTATGGAAAGGGGGAACCGCTGATATTGTTAAGTGGTGGACCTGGCGGTAGTGGCGCCAGCATGGATCATATGATTAGCGAATTGAATAAAAACTACCGGGTAATATTGTTCGACCAGCGTGGCACTGGCAGGTCTTGGACTAACCCTTTTGACAGTACTACCATTAACCTTCCCCGGGCCATTGAAGACCTGGATGCTTTGCGGAAAAAGTTAGGACTATCGAAGCTTAACTTGTTAGGGCGTTCGTGGGGAAGTATGCTGGCTGCCGGGTATATAGCCACCTATCCCAGCCACGTTAAATTATTCATTTCGGTATGTGGTGGTGAATTGGACACCACACTTCAGTCTACAAAAAGGGCAAATATCCTTGCCCTTTCCCGTGACAGGGATTCTTCCCGGTTTCGGTATTGGACCGACCCTGCCATTGTACAACAAGACTCCGCAAAAGCTACGTACGAACTAATAAGGCTGCATATGTTTACCCGCGTTTTTGACAGCTCAAAAATAGATTTGGTGATCAGGCGTCAACAAAGCCAGGCGCCCAGTAACAGGAAAATGGCAGCACTTATGTTTAAAAGCTTCGAAAAAAATTTGCATTATACACGCGCCGGGCAAAAATTCAAGGGAAAATCCCTGCTGATTTTTGGGTGGCACGACCCGATTAGCCTTACCACCATTTCACAGTACATGCAAGCCTTTCCTACTGCCCAGGTGCAAGGTGTCTACCAATCAGGCCACTTCCCTGAAACGGAAATGCCACAGCTGATCTACCCGGTTATAAACGAGTTCCTGCAAAATAATATGCAAAAAAGGCGCAACTAATTAAAAAATCAATTGCAGGCACATGCGATGAAGACCGGGAAAAATGCCAGTTAAAGCGCAGCGCTATTACCTTTACCGCAATTTGAAAAAATCGGTGGCCGCCCTAACGCCATTGTCAAACAGCATTGCTTTTTCTGCAGGTTTCATTCGTCTTACCCTCGACTGGATACTTCCATAACTCACATAAATAGTGCGATCACGTTCATTTTCAAGGTGGGGATATTTGCGGTTGAGTGTTTCAATCAGCAGGTTGTTAAAAGCCCTGATATAATCGTTCAGGTTGCTAATTTCAAACGGGGGGATACTGCTACTGTTGTTGTTAAGTGAGTCGATCTGCGAGGGACGCTCCAGTTTTATACCGAGTGTTTGTGGATTGAACCATACGTCCTCGCAGTTAAAGGGATTGCCACCGAAACGGCAGGTGTCAAAAATACCAATGGGGTAATTGGCAATCATGCCTCCATCTACAAAATAGTTTTTAAAGGATAGGGTATCTGAAGGCGATACAAGGCGATAGGCGTTATCGAGAATAACCGGTTCGAAATACAGGGGGATGCCGCCGCTGATGCGTACCGCCATGGCCACGGACATATCAGGCGTGTGTTCATAGGAAAAAATTTCGAGGTGTTGTTTACTGATATTGGTAGCCGTACAGTAAAAATCTTTAAACCTACTGTTGCGAAGATGTAATTGGTGCAGTCCAGCGAAAGTTAACGACGCGTTGCCTGTTTTAAAAAGCACCAGGTTTTGAAGCCAGGATTCAAATTTCTTACCACGATAAATGCCATATTTTTTTCTTACCCGGCGATACTTTCCCCAAAGGCCACCGCGTCCATCATTAAAGGCTTCCACCGGCAACGTACGCATAATGCTATCCATTTCCCCGGCGCTATATCCAATACTAATCATCAACCCGGCGATGGCCCCGGCAGAAGTACCGGCAACTTTTTCCAACTGGTAGATGATGCCGTTTTTTTCCAATTGGCTAAATGCACCGGCATAGGCAAGTCCCCTTACGCCCCCGCCTTCCAGCACCAGGTTTTTATATACATACTTATTTTGCCCGAAACAAACTACCGGAAATAATAAAAGCAGTGATAGCTTTCTCATCTCGTGAAAATAAATAATTACAAATGCATCCGCTGTTTACCCTACCTTAAATTTCTGTTATTAATCAATAGTCGCATAATTTGCTCCCTTATGCTGCTAATTCAACGCCAGCAATACCTGCCAGGCGGCAGTCACCTTACCTTCGTCCAATAAGATTTTGGCATACATCTGCAGTTCCTGTTCCATATCCTCAGGGTTGATGGAATAATACTGTACTATATATTTTAGCTTATCATCCTCAAATGCCGGGTCGATAGCAGGCAGCTCGTGTACATTGGCCAACTGGCCCAGGTTATTACCGGTTAATACCCGGCTGTTCCGGATGCCTTCCGGCAGTGCATCCACGCCGATACCCAAATTCCTGTTGGGTTTGGGTACGGTAAATAAATTCGATGCTTCCACCCTGCAATACCAGTCGCCCCCCAGTCGCGCTACCAGTTGCAATTTTGCCTGGTCAATTTTTCCGGCTTCATCCAAAACCCTTTCATCGATATGCATCACCAATACTTCGGCAATTACCAGGTTACCGGCGCCTCCCAGTTTTCCAAGGGGCTTTACCTCCGTCACCCGGCACTCTAATTTAACCGGGCTCTCCTTTACCATGAAGGGTTTTACCTGGGTGGCTTCCTGCATTGTAAAGCCAGCTTTGATAAATTCATTGATGCCTTTACCAAAGTCGCAACTCGACAGCGATACTTGTTGCACCATCGGGTAATCGACTATGTTAATCACTACTTCCGGCACTTCCAGTACATTCTCCAGGGTATGCTTGGCAGTGTTGTCCCGTCCCCGCCGTACCGGTGAAAATACTACCAGCGGAGGCGTGTAGGAGAACAGGTTGAAAAAGCTGAAAGGGCTCAGGTTTACGTTGCCCTGTTTGTCGATAGTGGAGGCAAAGCAAATGGGCCGGGGTGCAATGGCCGCCTGCAGGTAGTGTTGGATATCTGCCATACCCATAGTATGGAGGGGAATCGTTTTCATCATTTTTTTAGTGCTAATATAGAAAAACCGCTTTCTTCTTTTACGATGGTATTGGTGAGTTGGCCGAGTCCCGTAATTTCCATTTCCACCACATCTCCCTCCTGCAACCACTGTTCCTGGTAACCGGGATCATTCAAACGCCCGGTGCCATTTAGTTCCAGGAAACAACCCGAGCCCACGGTGCCACTTCCGATAATATCACCCGGGTACAACTGCACACCATAACTGGCACGTTCAATAATTTCAGCAAAGGTCCAGTCCATATCTCCCAGGCTTCCTTCGCTTACCTGCACACCATTTACATGGCAAATCATTTTTAAGTTCCAGACTTTGCCA
>JBBQOJ010000139.1:0-6617 GCA_038330815.1 Chitinophagales bacterium
TACATTGTTTTCTTTACCTACCATTACTTCCAGCAGGTAGGCTCCCTTGTGCTCCATCATCGCCTGGAGGGCTGTTTTTATCTGTGTCCTTTCTGAAATGCGCTGGCCGGCAATATTGTATCCTTTGGCAACCATTACATAATCGGGGCTGGCAATATCCACGAAGGAATAGCGCTTATCATGAAACAATTGTTGCCATTGACGCACCATACCGAGGAACTGGTTGTTTAGGATAAGTATCTTTACGTCCACTTCTGTTTGCATAATGGTACCCAATTCCTGGATCGTCATTTGTATACCCCCGTCACCAATAACGGCTACGACTGCACGATGAGGGGCTCCATATTTTGCCCCAATGGCGGCAGGCAATGCAAAGCCCATTGTACCGGCTCCGCCAGAAGTAATGTTGCTTTTGCTTTCGTTGAATTTGGCATACCGGCAGGTTACCATCTGGTGCTGCCCCACATCTGTAACAATAATTGCATTGCCACCGGTGAGTGCATTCAGTTCCTTAATTATCTCCCCCATGGTTAATTCATCAGAGGTGGGATTCAACTCATTGTTTACTACTACTTCAATTTCCTTTTGGGTGAATTCGTTGAATTTTTCTAACCAGTCCCTGTGTTGCTTTTTCTCAATCAACCGGGTTAAGAGGGGCAGGGTTTCTTTGCAATCGCCCCATACCGGCACGGTAGTTTTTACATTTTTGTCAATTTCGGCAGGATCAATATCCAGGTGAATTACCTTCGCCTGGCGGGCATATTTATCCAGCCGCCCCGTAACACGGTCATCGAAACGCATACCCACTGCAATCAGTACGTCACACTCGTTGGTTAACACATTGGGGCCATAATTGCCATGCATGCCCAACATGCCCACATTCTGCGGATGATCGGTTGCCAGGGCACTGAGGCCAAGCAAGGTCCATGCGGCAGGCAATCCCCCTTTTTCGATAAAGGCCTTAAATTCCTCCTCGGCCTTTCCGAGGATTACCCCCTGCCCGAAAATTACAAAAGGTTTTTTCGCCTCGTTGATGAGGGCAGCTGCGCTTTCAATAAACTCTTTTCGTACAATGGGCTTGGGCCGGTAACTGCGTATAAAACTGCACCTGGTGTAACCACTATATTCAAACTTTTGTAACTGGGCATTTTTGGTGATATCAATCAACACCGGGCCGGGCCGGCCGCTGGAGGCGATATGAAATGCTTTGGCGAGCACGGTAGGAATTTCAGTAGCATCCGTTACCTGGTAATTCCACTTGGTAACGGGTGTGGTGATATTGATTACATCCACTTCCTGGAAAGCGTCTGTTCCCAGCAGGTGGGCATATACCTGCCCGGTGATACATACCAACGGCGTGCTGTCGATCATGGCATCTGCCAGGCCGGTTACCAGGTTGGTGGCGCCCGGTCCGCTGGTGGCGAATACCACCCCAACCCTGCCCGAGCTGCGGGCATATCCCTGGCCAGCGTGTATGCCACCCTGTTCGTGACGAACCAGTATGTGTTTTATCCGGTCGTGGTAATCATACAATGCATCGTAAATAGGCATGATGGCACCACCGGGATAACCAAAAATGGTATCTACCCCTTCTGCAACAAATGCATCCAATACCGCCTGGGAGCCGGTAATTTCGGTCACCGCCTTTTCTTCAGTTGGTGGATTCACCGGCAAGGGAGTCCTTTCCGGCGTTACTTCCTTGGGGATGATTTCTAAAGTTTCCATTGTTATTTTATTTAGCAATTCTTCTTTCTGTTTAAATAGCTACGCAACATTTCTGTAAATGCCTACCACTCACGGCTATGGTTACCTGCGGCATGAAATACTGCGCCTGCTTTATTCATCGGTAACACAGCCTTCACTGGCATCCTTAACATATTTGGCATATTTATACAAAATGCCCCGGGTGACTTTAAGGGCCGGCTGTTGCCAGGCAGTTCTTCTTTTAGCAATTTCTTCCTCCGGTACTTTCAATGTCATCTTTTTAGTGGCCACATTTAATTCAATGATATCATCATCCTGCACCAACCCAATCAATCCACCATCAAATGCTTCAGGGGTGATATGCCCCACCACAAAACCATGCGTACCTCCGCTGAAACGGCCATCGGTGATGAGGGCCACACTTTTACCCAATCCGGCGCCAATGATAGCGGAGGTAGGCTTCAACATTTCGGGCATGCCGGGTGCACCCCTTGGACCCACATGCGTAATTACCACCACATCGCCTGCCTTTATTTTACCGGAGTTGATACCGTTGATTAATTCAAATTCGCCATTGAACACCCTTGCCGGGCCCTCAAACAATTCGCCTTCTTTACCCGAAATTTTGGCCACGCTGCCTTTCTCTGCGAGGTTACCATACAGGATTTGCAGGTGCCCGGTGGCTTTTACCGGGTGCGCAACAGGTAAAATAATTTGCTGCGCGTCAAAATCAAGTTCCGGAACACCCGCTAAATTCTCTGCAATAGTTTTACCTGTTACTGTCAGGCAATCGCCATGCATTAAACCCTGCGCTAATAAATATTTCATTACCGCCGGCACTCCACCGATGTTATGAAGATCCTCCATAAGGTATTTACCGCTTGGTTTCAGGTCGGCCAACACGGGTACCTTATCGCTTATTTGTTGAAAATCATCTTGGGTGAATTTAACGCCAACGCTTTTCGCCATCGCAATCATATGCAATACGGCATTGGTGCTTCCTCCCAACACCATGATGATGGTTACCGCATTTTCAAAAGCCTTTCTTGTCATGATATCTGAAGGCTTGATATCCTTTTCCATCAGGTGACGAATGGCCTTTCCCGCATTTAAACACTCTGTTTTTTTCGCCTCGCTAAGAGCAGGGTTACTGGAAGAATAAGGAAGGCTCATCCCAAGGGCCTCGATGGCGCTGCTCATGGTATTGGCAGTGTACATGCCGCCGCAGGCCCCGGCGCCAGGGCAACTGTGCATGACGATGCCTTTAAAATCAGCCTCATCAAGGTTGCCGGCAATTTTTTGGCCGAGCGCTTCAAAAGCGGAAACGATATTAAGGTCCTGCCCTTTATAATGCCCGGGAGCAATGGTACCGCCATACACCATAATAGCAGGGCGATTTAACCTACCCATGGCCATTACAGCACCAGGCATATTTTTATCGCATCCGGGAATAGCCACCAACGCATCGTAGTATTGTGCCCCACAAACTGTTTCGATGGAGTCTGCAATAACATCCCTGCTTACCAGCGAATACCGCATCCCCGGCGTACCATTGCTCATACCATCACTTACCCCGATGGTATTAAAAATGAGGCCTACCAAATCATTTTCCCACACCCCCTTCTTCACCAACTGGGCGAGGTCGTTCAGGTGCATGTTACAGGTATTACCATCATAGCCCATGCTCACCACGCCTACCTGCGCTTTAGCCAGGTCTTCTTCTGTTAAGCCAATACCATAAAACATAGCCTGGGCGGCTGGTTGGGTTGCATCCTGTGTAATTGTTTTGCTGTACTTATTTAGTTCCATTATGCTATTGCTAGTGATTGTTTATATTCCTTTGCTATTACTTTTTGCTTGTAGGCATCCTGTATTGTTTTACCAACACTTTGGCTCCATTGTTTTTTAAAAGGCAGGTCGTCAAGGCTTTCCCACCCGATGACTTCTGCGGCGGTGCCACAAAAGAAAGCGGCATCTGCCTCTTTTAATTCCTCCGTTGTAAACAGTTTTTCTTCCACGGGTACCTGCAAATCGGCACATATTTCAAATACTGTTGCCCTGGTAATACCCGGCAAAATATTCCCGTGTGGCGGGGTAACAAGGCAACCGTCTTTTTCATAAAAAATATTGGCACCCGGTCCTTCCGCCACATAGCCATTCATGTCGTTCAATAATGCTTCATCAAATCCCAGGGCCTTTGCTTCCTGGCTGGCCAATATGGAGTTTACATAGTGCCCTGCCGCCTTTGCCGTTATTTTAAAACCTTTTGGATTGGGCCGCTGAAAAGAAGACGTCATTACCCGCAATAACTTTTCTCCCAGGAAGGGTTGCATTTCCCAGGCCTGGATGGTAATATAGGATTCGGTATTTACAATAAAACTCATATTGGCCGGCGCAAACACCACGGGGCGGATATAAGCGTCTTGCAATTGGTTGCGCTCCAGCACTTCGTAGGTGGCGGCAATCAATTGCTCCACTGACCAGTGGTAAGGAAGATTAAGTGCTTCGGCCGAATGGCGAAGCCTTTCAAAATGCGCCACCGGTTTAAAAATTTCCGTTTTGCCGTGGATGTTTTTGTAAGAACGAATGCCTTCAAACACGCTGTATCCATAGTGCAGCGACTGGCTATACAGGTCCATCGATGCAGTGGCTGCCCTCACTATTTCCCCATTGAGGTACAGTACCGTGTTGTCGTTATAATAAGTTGCCATAAATAAAAATTTTGAAGTGGGTGCATAAAAAAACCCGTCTCTTGCGGAGGCGGGGCTACTTTACTGCTAATTTTTTTTAAGTAAGATCCCCTCTCCCGGTTGTTACAGGTATTATAATGACCGCCACCGTACTTAGTATCGCGGCAATTGCAGTAACGCCATTATATATTGTGCTATTCAACATGGAAAGATAGTGATGTAGCAAATATACCTGTGAACAATTATAAAACAAAGAACTTTTTAAACAGCTAATCTTATTCGACCTATTTAAACGCTTAAATAATCGTCGACTTTCTTAACTCAATATTTTCCTGGTTGATATCCCCTGAAATTCGTCCACTTACAAAATCGCAAATCAGTTCCCCAACGGTGGAAGTAAAATAAAAATTGATGGGGTCAATATCCTTTGTAACAAAGAGGTGACTGATGGTCCATGCTACGGCATCCCTTACCAGGATGGCCTCTTCCTTCATATTAAAATAGTCCAGCATCATGGCAGCTGATAAAATAGATCCCAGGGGATTGGCGATATCTTTACCTGCAGCGGCAGAATAAGCGCCATGGATTGGTTCAAACAAGGCATTGGAATTACCCACGGAAGCAGAGGGAAGTAAACCCAAAGAACCACTGATCACACTCGCCTCATCACTCAGGATATCGCCAAACAGGTTCTCCGTGAGTATCACATCAAACTGTTTTGGGTTGATGATCAATTGCATCGCCGCATTATCGGCGAATAAAAAATCAAGTTTTACATCGGGATACTGGCCGGCCATTTCCTGTACCACTTTGCGCCAAAGCCTTGAGGTTTCCAATACATTGGCCTTATCCACCAGGGTTAATTTCTTCCTGCGTTTCTGCGCCGCCTGGAAAGCAAGATGTGCAATACGGGTAACCTCCTCGCTGGTATAATTACAACCGTCGAATGCCCAGGTTTGTGCTTCGTTGGTTTTCTTTTCTCCAAAATAAATCCCACCGGTCAATTCACGGTAGATAATAAAATCTACCTGTTCCAGTAACTTAGGTTTTAAGGGAGAAATATGACTGAGGGAGGTATAAGCCGTTACCGGCCTGATATTCGCAAACAGTTGTAAGGATTTCCTTAGTTTCAACAAACCCTGTTCGGGCCTTACTTTGGCGGTTGGATCATTATCATATTTTGCATCGCCAATAGCACCAAACAGTACCGCATCGCTGTTTAAACAAATTTCAATGGTTTCATCAGGCAGGGGGTTGCCGGTTTCATCCATCGCCACCGCTCCCATCAGGCAATATTGGTAGTTAAACCCGTGCCCGAATTTTTCTGCAATGGTATCCAATACCTTGATCGATTGTTGGGTTACTTCCGGCCCAACACCATCCCCGAAAATTACTGCGATGTTTTTAATCATGGATGCTGTTTAAAATAAGCTTTCAAAGGATGTTGGAAATTATGAGTTAAAGTTTAAAATTGCGACGATGGCAACCTATAGCAACATTTTTATTAGCGGCAAACGAAGATGGCCTGTGCTGCCATTCTAGGCAACTACTGCAGTACTGTAATTTTTAGCAAGAGCCATCAGGTCCTCCTCCATCACTTCCTTTTTGTTATCGGCCACCTGTAAAAATTCTTTATATAAAATATCAATATCATTCCGGTTAAACTGGTAACCCAGCTTGTGAAAACGATGTGCCAATGCACTTCTACCACTTCGTGCTGTTAATACTATCCTGGATGCTTCAGCGCCTACTTCCAGCGGATCGATGATTTCGTAGGTAAGTGCATCTTTCAAAAATCCATCCTGGTGTATACCCGACGAATGGGAGAACGCATTGGTACCCACGATGGCCTTATTACATTGTACGGGCATTCGCATTGTTTCGGCCACCAACTGACTTACAGGATTCAATAATTTAGCGTTTACACCGGTATAAAATTCCATTTCCTTGTGCTGTTTGATGATCATGACCACTTCTTCCAGCGAAGTATTGCCTGCTCTTTCTCCCAGGCCATTAATGGTGCACTCAATTTGCCTTGCTCCACCGATAATGCCGGCAATAGAATTGGCAGTGGCCAGTCCGAGATCATTATGACAATGGCAGGAAATAATGGCCTTATCAATATTGGGCACATTGTTTACCAGGTAGGCTATTTTTTCACCATACTGATGGGGCAGGCAATAACCGGTAGTATCCGGAATATTTACTACTGTGGCACCAGCT
>JBBQOJ010000140.1:0-6612 GCA_038330815.1 Chitinophagales bacterium
TATATGTTACGTCCCGACTGGTGGCGGCAGGGTTACATGATAGAGGCCTTGTTGCGGGTGGTGGATATTGGTTTTCAACAATTAAACTTACACAGCATTGAAGCTAACATCAATCCCGACAACCTGGCATCGGCAAATCTATTGGCGGCCACCGGTTTTGTAAAAGAGGCCCATTTCAGGGAAAACTTTTTTTATAATGGTGTGTATAGTGATACCGCCGTGTTTTCTAAACTTCAACCCGGGGCAGATAAATAAATGGCGTTCCGGGATATTGCTCATATATCATCGTATAAAAATGCACAGCATTCATCAGCAGGAAATAAGTAATACCACCAGAAAAATTTTTATAGAACCCATTACCACTTCTGCGATTAGTAGTGTGAACCAGCTCGTGAACAGCGCCTACCGGGGTGAAAGTTCAAAAGCCGGCTGGACAACGGAAGCTGATTTACTGGATGGTATTCGTACCAGTGAAGAGAGTTTAACAGCAATGATTGAACTACCGGGTGGCACCATGCTATTGGCGAAAGATGTGGAACAACAATTGGTGGGATGTGTCTTTTTACAGGTACAACATAACAAACTGTACCTCGGTATGCTCACTGTGGATCCCCAAAAACAGGGTTTGGGGATTGGAAAAAAGTTGATACAGGCTGCCGAGCAATATGGTATCACGAAAAAATGCGACAAGGTGGTTATGACGGTAATAGACGTACGGCACGAATTAATTGCCTGGTATAGAAAAAGCGGCTATTTGCCCACAGGCGAAATAAAACCCTTCCCAAACGATCCTGCTTTTGGGATACCCCGCCAACCATTGCAGTTTGTAGTGCTGGAGAAAGAAATTGTTGCTACCCCTAATTAGCGCTTGTCGTTTTATATATAGTTTAGGGATGACATTACCATCACCAAGTCCTTATTATCAATGGGCGGTTGTTTTTTGGGTAAGACAACCCACACAAAATAAAGATATTAACATATATGTGTATAACCCGAGACCCTCTAAAGGGTTACCTTTGCCCGAACTTTGTATTAAGCAGTGAAGCATTAATTAAATAAAAAAACAACAAATGGTACAAAAAACATACTTTAAGACAAAAGATTATTGTAAAGTGAAATTCACCGTAAACGCTGAAAACGCTGAAACAATTGAAATTTTGGGCTTAAATAGTGATTGGCAAAATTCAGTGGTAATGAGTAAAAAGAAGGATGGCAGTTTTACCTGCGACGTTTCACTGCCAAAGAACTCACAACACCAGTTTAAGTATAAAGTTAACGACAGTGAGTGGATCAATGAACCAGAAGCAGATAGCCAGCAGCCCAACGAATTTGGCGGAATCAATAGCGTGATTGTTATCGAATAATTAAAATCATATCACCCATATTATCTTTATTTCACAGCAGTTGGTTTTACCTTTATTGGATGTTGAACTGGCTGTTGTGACTTTCTACCCTTTTATTTTTCATTTTGTTTTCTCCTTACCTGTCGCCGTAAGAGGCCCGCATCTTGAAAATGTCGGGAGGATAGGTAATGTCTTTCAGAACCAGCTGAATTGTTATTGCAAGCAGTAAAAAACATTCTTTTTTCGTATGGGCCAGCGGGAAAGATTGGTAGTTGCCACCGTTTCGTGATGCTGTAACAACCTGAAGAAGAGCTATTGGATAATACGCCAAAATCTTCCTGCTACAAGCCAAGGAATCAATCTCAGTTCAGCTATGATAAGGCCTGGCAGCCTGCCCCCTAATGTTTTTTTCCGTGGTTAATCCTATTTAGTTAAATCGGCGGTGGTAACCTGGTTACTCAATAACCATCCAAACACTTTCCATCGGGTATCCGGTGCCGATATAGTACCCCCATTTTTATTTACATATTGTTTTACCAACTCCTGCCCGAAGTTATAATTGATCACATAGCTCCGGTATTTTTTGATAAAAACAATCGACTTTGCCGCGCTGGCTTTATCATAAAGCCCGTAACGGACCAGCCAATCAATGGCAGTAGCCTCCTCCATAGTGCCATTTAGTAAGCCACGGGCCACTTCATTCCGTACAAAATTTAAATCACGCTTCAGGTGTAGCGCCTGCAGGTAAATGGTGATGCCGGTGGTATCAAGTGCAGCAAGCGGTAATAACTGGTTGCGGATAAAGCGCCCTTGTTCATCCCCGGGAAATGCAACTTCAATACCAAAATTGGCACTCCCTTCTGCAATTAGTGATTGGGGGCTAAACACTGGATATAAGCTTATTTCTATAATGCCCATGTCGAGGTATAGTTTTTTTTCCAACAATACATTGTATACATGGTGTCCGGGATAACCTTCATGGCACGCAAGGTCCACTGCCCGTTCAATCATTATGGGCAAATCGGTATTGATTTGTATTACACTTTGGTAATGGCCCTTGTACCAGTTATAGCCGGACCAGGGTTTGTTTTTTACAAACTCAATGGTAAAGTTTTCGCCGGGAGGCAACTGGTACCGGGCGATGGTAAGGTTGCGTGCGGTGCGTATGGCGGTTTTAAAAACAGTATCCAGTTTATCAACCGGGATAACAAACCGGTTAGCGAGCAGGTTAAAACGCCGGGAAACTTCCCCCTTTCCCGGCAATATACTATCTAGTTTTTCCAGCAATTGCTTAAAATGATCAAGAGGATATACGGGTGCTTTCGCACCAAACAACGCAAGTGATTCCTCGTCAAAATCTGCATGTACGCCCGAAAAAAGTTTTACCCTTCGCTCGAAGGCCTTCAATTGCTGTACCATCCAGTTGGCTCTTTGTGCAATACTATCCTGTACAGGAACCAGTTTTTGTAAATCATCCGTTAATACCCGAACCGCTTTCACAAAGCTGTCAGCAGGAAAACCCGCGGATTTATTTCCAGTAGGCCGTAAGGAATCCGGGCCATAATAAGCATCTACAAAATCATTGTCGTACTGGCCAATCTGCAAACCAAGCCGCAGGTATTGTTCCGCCAGTTGGTTAACGCGATTCTCCCGGGAGATTTCTTTTGGCTGGGTACAAGCCAGTAAAAACAACAGTGGGAAATATTTGAATCGTCCGGGCATATGTTAGCATTTTGTTGAATGAGCATTGAATGTACAAATTTTAACACAATGCCCTGCACCGGCAGGATTGTTAAAACTAAGCTGCTGTTTGGTTACACCGGGCAGTATTCCCACAAATCTGATTTTAAATCTTATTTTTGATGCTATATGAAATTCAATGTATTAAGCCAGAAAAAAACGATAACGTTATTATTAGGTTACCTCTTACAATGCCTTTTTATAACAGCACAGTCCCCATCCAAGCAACCTGCTATAATACCTATCCCGGTTAATATGGAATTGCAAAAGGGGCAATTTCTCCTTCCTGGTATAATCACTTTAGCGGCGCCCGATTTGCCTGTGTTATCCAACACGCTGCGTTTTTTAAAGGAACGACTATCTGTGGCCACTGGCTCGGTGGTAAACATCAATAACCACCAAACCGATCCCACTATCCGGTTGGTATTAAATAAAACGCAGGATACCGTAATAGGAAAAGAGGGTTACCGCCTCACCGTTACTAACCACCAAATCACCCTTATTGCCAATGCACCAGCGGGGTTATTTTATGGGGTACAAACATTGGTTCAACTATTGCCAGCCGCCATTGAGAGCGATACCATCGTTAGCAATATCAACTGGACAATGCCCTGCATAACCATTACCGATTACCCGCGCTTTGGCTGGCGCGGACTGATGTTTGATGTGTCACGACATTTTTTTACCAAGCAGGAAGTAAAGGACTTTATTGACCAGATGGCCAGGTATAAGTACAACCTGTTTCATTGGCACCTCACGGATGATGAGGGATGGCGAATTGAAATAAAAGGGCTGCCTGAACTTACTAAAAAGGGCGCATGGCGGGTAGATAAAACCGGTTACTTTGGAACCTTTAGTGCGCCCCTGCCCAATGAGCCGTTAAATTATGGTGGCTTTTACACCCAGGAGGATATCCGGGAAGTGATTGCCTACGCCAGCGAACGGTTTATAAATATTTTACCCGAGGTAGATGTGCCGGGGCATAGCCTTGCTGCAATTGTCTCTTATCCCGAACTGGCCTGCACCCCCGGTGCCGATAAATACCGGGTACGTTCCGGCGAAAAAATAATGGAATGGCATAGTAATGGAAAGTTCACTGCCCTGGTAGACAATAGCCTTTGCCCTGCCAAAGAAGAAGTATATATTTTTTTAGACAAGGTATTTACAGAGGTAGCAGCCCTTTTTCCATTTGAATATATTCATGTTGGTGGTGATGAGTGTGCTAAAAACTTTTGGGAGCAAAGTGCCGCAGTGAAGGCCCTGATGAAAAAAGAAGGATTAAAAAACATGCACGAAGTGCAAGGCTACTTTGAGAAAAGGGTAGGAAAGATCATTGCCGACAAGGGCAAGAAACTGATTGGCTGGGATGAAATACTGGAAGGCGGCATTGCCGATAACGCGGCAGTAATGAGTTGGCGTGGCGAGAAGGGTGGAATTGAGGCCGCTAAACTAAAGCATGAAGTAGTGATGAGCCCAACTACTTTTGCCTACCTTGATTATATGCAGGGTGATGTTATTGTAGAACCAAGGGTTTATGCCACTTTACGTTTAAATAAGGCCTACCAATTTGACCCGGTGCCTGCGGGTGTGGAGGCGAAATATATAAAGGGAGGCCAGGCAAATATCTGGACGGAACAAATGACCAACACCCGCCACCTGCAATACATGGTATGGCCAAGGGCCTTTGCGATCGCTGAATCGGTTTGGTCACCTAAAGAGAAAAAAAACTGGGCAGGTTTTATACCCCGGGTGGAACAGCATTTTAAAAGATTTGACCTGCGCAATATCAATTATTCACCAAGTATGTATGATCCCATTTTTGCCCCAAAAAATCTAAATGGCAAACTGAGCATCGAATTGGGAAAAGAAGTGGAAGACCTTACTATTTATTATAGCTTCGACAATTCTTTTCCTGACCGTTTTTATCCTGCATACAGTGGCCCACTCACCCCGCCAAAAGATGCAGTCATGCTAAAAGTAGTTACCTATCGCGGTAATCAACAAATGGGAAGAAGTATCGCCATGCCGCTGGAAGAGTTAAATAAGCGGGTAGGTATTACAAAACGGTAATACCGGTCATATACTTTACCGGAGGATGGTAGCCACAAGAAAGTTTTGCCTGGAGACTTAAAAAATGGCAGGCCGAAGCCTGCCTTAGGTGTATTTGGTTGGGGTTCTTGTAGATTAAAGAGGTAAGCAGGGCATTCCTTATTTTTCGAGGTGGCAGGTAAGGCGCTGGCTTGTTAATAGGATGGTTTAAAGGGCAATTTGTTTCTCCACCATAGTTTTTCGCAGGTTAATTAATCCGTAGCGCATGCGGCCAAGGGCGGTGTTGATACTGATGTTTTTTAAGGCAGCTATTTCCTTAAAGGTAAGGTCTGCATAGTGCCGCATGATGATAATTTCCCGTTGATCTTCTGGAAGCATATCCAGTAATTTTTTCACGCGATCATGACTTTCGCAGCTAACCATTTTCTCTTCTGCGCTTGGTACAGAAAAGTTAAGGGTTTCAAATATGTCGCAGTCATCACTGGTTTTAATCACCGGCAGGCGCCTTGTTTTGCGAAAATGATCAAGACACATGTTGTGGGCAATGCGCATTACCCACGGTAAAAACTTTCCTTCTTCTGTGTAATGACCATTTTTTAGTTTGTCAATCACCCGGATAAATACATCCTGAAACATATCTTCTGCCAGGTATTTATCTTTTACCAGCAGGTAGATAGAGGTGTACAATTTACTTTTGTAGCGAACTACAAGTGTTGAAAGCGCTGAAGAATTACCGGTAAGATAAAGGTTTACCAGTTCCTGGTCAGGTAATGACATAAGGGATTTCATACAATAGGTTTTGTGTAAGGAAAATGGATTGTTTTTTGTTGATCGCTTTTGTTGGTAATGCTTACCCTCAATTGCAAAACAAATGTCATCCTTTATCCATATCTACAATGTAGAATGATGGTATTGCCCTTTATCGAATTATTACTACAAAGGTATAGATGACAAATAATTCAGGTGATTGAAAGGTGAAAGCGTATATCGGCGGGATAAATAATGATCCTAACATACCCTATCGGTTACACGAAGCGATAACACCTGCCATCACTGACCCTTATATACCCGTTGTGGCAAAAACATACCGGTGCCAATCGGGGCAACGATTTCATTTTGACCACGCGCTATGCGCCTGGTTTTTAAAAAATCATTTCGGTGAGCCTGGCGGCAATTAACCCCTTTCAGTTAAATTGTGTTGCTAATAATACATTATGAGAAAAACGATTGTTATTTTGTTCTGTTGCTTAAGTGGCATACTATCCACTACAACCACGAGGGGGCAAACCACCAGCCCTGCAATCATCGCCTTAAAAGACCAGGCCATCCTTAGTATTCAATCGCAGTATGCAGTGTACCGTACTACCGCCCTTTCCATTTGGAGGTATGCTGAAATGGGCTACAAAGAAAAACAAAGTAGTGCGTTACTACAACAAACCCTGCGTACCAATGGGTTTACCCTGCAGGAAGGTGTAGCGGG
>JBBQOJ010000141.1:0-6611 GCA_038330815.1 Chitinophagales bacterium
GATTACGACGGTGGGTTTGCCGATTTTATCTCCTTCGAATTTGGCGGAAAGAATCACCATTAAAAACCCGGCCTTCTCCTGGGGTTTGCCATTTTCATCCACTCCGTTAAAAAATCGTTCTACCTGGTCACGGCTAAAAATAAAGGCATTGATATCGGAGGTATAAAAGTTTTTGAGTTGCTCCTTTTCACTTTCGGCGATGCCGGATTTTTCAAGTATAGGCACCACTTCTTTTTGAAGTTGTTCCCTCACTTTTACATACTGCTTTAAATAATGGTCGGCTTGTTGGGCGGTAATCCTGCTACCGGCAGGGGAAGCTTTTTTCATACAATTTGCTTTACTGGTTTAATGATTGAATTACACCACTAAAATCTAAAAAGACTTTCACAAATGCAAGCGTCATTTCACCTAATTGCAAAAGGTGGTTTCACGGTATTGATAATTGGAGGCCTGTTGCTTACCCTGTTGTAATAAAAGCAGTACATTTTTCGAAGGATGATTACATTACTATGTTGGGCAACATAGTAGCACCTGGTTGAACGGAGCGTCGCCATCACAGTTCAACCAGGGATATGCAGCTGGTTCAAAAATTATCTTCCTTCTTTGGCAGGAGCTGCGCTATTTTTCGATCACTATGCGCTTCACAGCATTATTTCCATACCATACAGGAAAGTACATCAAGGCCGCCCTGGCGGGATTGACGGTATAATTTCCATTGTACCGCACTTCGAGTTCGAACTCAAAATGATGTATCCCTTTTGGCAACGACTCTACAAACAGCAGCACTTTATTTTTATATAATTCCTGGAAAACATTAGAGGCTGTTTTTGTTGATCGCACATAGGTACAACCCGCTGGTATCGGGATTTCCATCATTACGAATTCGGCCTCCTTCAATGCTTCCACGCTCACCTGCATGGTTACCCGCTCCCCACTTTTAAGCGCTGCCAGTAGCTGTCCCTGTTTTATAAATTGTGTTTGTACTATAAAGTTTTTTACGTTGGGTTGAGGGTTGGATTGAAAGGTGTTTTGGTAGGCCGTAAAATATACCAGGCCACCTCCCTGTTTTTTAAAGGACAGGTTTTTAAGATTACCAGTGCGCAGTGTTGCCTGGTAGGGAAAACGGTTAATAACAAAACTGGTGTCGCCGGAAACCTGTATTGTTGCCGGGGTGGTGAAACCGGCCTGCTGTTGTAACAAATGTGGCAGTATGGTATGAATGATGGTAGCAGATTCCACGGTATTGTTCCAGCCTCCACCCCTGCGTTGCTCCAAAAAATATTGGAGGATACCGGGCAACAGGTGTTTGTAGGGTGGCTCGGCACTAAGTACTTCAAAGGCCACCACGGTGGTAGCGATGTGGTTACTGTGCCAGGTATAGTTTTCACTCCCCCAGTGAATGCTTCCCAACAGGTTATCCTGTTGTTTGTTTACCAGGTATTGTAATGCCTGCTGGTAGGGCATCGACTGGCGCTGTTTAATTTTTACCCAATACCATTGCTGGTGCTGGCTCAGCGAATCGAAGGGAATGGTATTTATCCAGGCGCTATAATCCATACTATGTGCGCCATCGCTGAGGGTAGCCAGCGTTGTCAGTAATTCATTGCTGGTTAACCCTGACAACTGGTTGTGCAGGTAAAGTAGTGCATTGCGTATACTGGCTGCCACGAGGGGATTGTCCCGAAACTGCAATAAGGCGCGGGTGATATAATTGGTAATATAAACGTTAGACCGGCCATTTCCCCACCAGGCCCAGCCACCCTCAAATGATTGTGCCTGTTGAATTTTACGAAGCAATTGATCCATTGCTTTGGCATTACCAAAAGGTTGTTTTAATTGATGCCGGATTATTTTTTCCATGGCGAGCCCGGTTAGTTTTGATGCGGTTTGTTCCATACAGGCGTAGGGATATTTATTCAACTGGTCGAGTTCCTGCAGCAACAGGTCGAGCGTATTGTTTTGTGCATACAAATGAATGTCATCGGTGTTTTGATGCGCTGTAAAAGCGACGCTGGTATCTTGTTGCAAAACCCAAAAATCACCGATGGCTACTTCCAATCCTTTTTTATAAACGGGAATTGCCCGTTGCTCCTCATCCTTAAACCCGGTGCTGGTTTGCAGCCGGTAAGCCACCTTTAGGGTATCTTCCGTGTTTACCGCCAGGATGGTTTCTTCGATTGCTGCATCATTGGGCAACAATGTTTTTTGTCGCCTGCCGGTTGCTTTATTATTGATTTCAAAATTGGTTGTTATAGCATAGGCATCGGCTGTATAATTGATCTGCTTACCAATGACCTCTGTTTGATCGCTCTCTACCAGAAAACGGGGAAGGCTTAGCTGCGCCACAATGGGTTTAGTTGCCCGGGTAAAGATGGAGGCTTTCCCCATCCGCCTATTTTTATCCATGCCCACCACAAATGTTCGCCAGCCGGTGATATTATCCGGATAGCGAAGGTTAAAACCTGCCTGGCCATTTTTATCCGTGATCAACTCGGGTTGCCAGAAAGCATAGTCGCGAAAAGCATTTCGGGTCGCATTGGCATTGGTGGTAATTACCACCACTCCATTGGAAGCACGCGACCCATAAATGGCCGTAGCGGCGGCACCCGAGAGTATATTGATAGCGGCTGTTTCCATATTGAAGCCAGCAGGCATTTCGTTGTACAAGATACCGTCAATTACATATAGTGGGTTGTTATCACCGGTGATACTATTAATTCCCCGGATGCGGATTGAAGCAGCACTGCCAGGATCGCCGGGGTTACTGGTCACCTGCACCCCTGGCAAACGGCCGCTGAGCATATTCATTGACAATTCTTCGGACCGCAGGGTGGCCATACTTCCTGTAAGGCTTGATTTCCTGCTGGTGCCATAACCAATGACCACCACCTCGTTTAACGCCTGGCCCGACACGTTGAGTAACATGTTAAAGCGCAACATTTCACCAGCCAGGCAATTAAAGGTTACTTCTTTTTCCTGGTAACCCACTGCTACAAAAACCAATGTATACCTGCCCGGTCGTACCCGGCCAAGGGTAAAATTACCGCTGGCATCGGCGGTGAATGCAACGGGGTATCCTTTAAAACGAATAGACACGAAGGGGATTGGCACTTTACCTGCTGCATCAGTTACCTGTATGGAAACGGTGGCGCCGCCAGTTTCAACAGTATACGCCAGGTAACCAGCGGATATACCTGCCGGTTCGGTTGCCGGGCGTATTGCTTCCCGCTGCTTTTTCTGGAGCAGGCTGTCCGCAGCTACCTGCTCCAGCAGCGCTACCTGCCTGTTGGCCGGCAGAAATGCGACTGACTCCATCCTTGCGCATGTGGTACCGTTGGGCCACAGGTTGAGCGGCCGGGAAGCTGCAGTAAATCCATTACTTGTAACTAACAGTAACGTATAGTTGCCAGGTAACAGGTTGTGCAGCTTGTAGTGTTGGCCGTAATTTAAAACAAGGGGCTGTTGGGTACTATCTTCCGGAACTAATATAACATATCGAAGTACCGTATCCTTTATAGTTGTGAACTGCAATGCTGCCGTGCCGGACATTTTGGGCGCGTAAGGCCGGAATTGCTGCTCGTTTTTTGATAACAGGAGCACGAGTTCTTTTTTAGCAGGAGGATAGCTGATTTCCGGTGGAGCAACGAGCGTATCGCCTAACTGTAATACGGGTTTGCTGACCAGCGGAAGGTAGTTAGGTTTGGTAGTGATGGAGAACAATGCCATTTTTTCCAATCGTGCTACTTGCTTCGACAAGCGGTAGCGGAAGCCCGGCTCGAAAGCAAAGGTAATATCAAATTTTCCGGGATTAAAAAACTGCAATGTGTTTTGGCGGAAAGGGCCAACAATATGGTCCCCGTTGCCGGTAAGTTGTACCAACCTGTTATCCTGCCACACCAGCGCCTCCTTATCCAGGTAATTGTTTTCCATTCGCCACAGGCTACGTTCCAATAAATTTATTTCGGTGACAGACCAATAAGGGGTTGTTTTGGTAATGCGGGCGTGCGGTGGCAGCTGATGAATATCAAATGACAGGTCGTGTTTGTAATTGGGTTGTATGTAAAAGCTGTCAATTTCAATGTATTGGTCTTTCAGCCGGATGCCCAGTTGTATTTTGCCGGGGTATACGGGGAAGGCATATTTCATTTTGCTGGTAACGCCGTTGTAATATACAAGTTCGCGATTGAGGTACAAGAGATACACTTCCTGCGGCACTCCCTTCTCCATAACGGATACGGATACCTGCGGAATAAAATTATCTACCAGTGTAGTAGCATCATAAAAACCATCCCTGGGGAAAAGCAGGCGGTAATAGGGCATGGTATCAATTCCCAGGGTTGGCATCCATTCGGTGTAATTACCCAACAAATACTTTTTATCGAGGGAAAAAGGCGTTTCGTAATCGGGCTCCGCACCTTCCCGCCGGAGGTAGTGCCGTTGTTTATACCTGGCCAGGTAAGGAGGTTCCTTCACGCGGATGTCTTTACTAAGTTGGTTATTGTAACTAACAGCGGTAAGGTTTACCCCGCTGGCCGGGTTACCTTTATAATCGGTTACATCAATGGCAACGTGCTCCTCCTGCGCCGGGAAAACCGTTTCCCGCGCGTTGATTTGTATATTCAATAATTTATACAGCAGCCCGATATTTTCTTCCCGGTGATTTTCCTTACCGGCCCAATGGTATTGCCACCTGACTTTATAGAGGGTGCGAGGGTTGGCAACCTTTTTTTTCCAGGTCACCTGCGGGGTAGCCTGGTTACCCGTAGCGATGATTTTACTACCAGCGAAAACCGTAAAGTAAACCGGGATTTGATAAGGGTTGCTCAATGTAAAACCAAGCGTATCGCGTTGACTGACCCTGTTTAATTGCACCTGGTAATCGTTGTTGATTTCGTGGTATGCTACCAGTACGTCTTTTACATTTTCTTCCGTGGTATAGAAGCTGTATTCGGTTGCCATCGGATCAATTTTGAAACTGCAGGGATACGCAATGGCCACCCCCGTTTCGTCATTGATTTCCATTTCGCCGGATTTGTTTTTGGAAATACCATCTTCAATAAAGGCTGCCTTTACACTATCTGCGTGCCTTGTGACAATGATCTCACGGGAATGATATTTATAACTGATCGTTACCGATTTCTCCTGTAATTCGTTGTTGCTGTTTTTAAAGATCAGGATTGCGCGGAGTCCAAGTTCGGCTTTTGGAAAACTATTAGCCGGCACCGTAAATTTAGTGTCGCCTTCGGGTAGCAGTTTTATTTCTTTTGAATAAATGGTATCCCTGATAAAGATGGTATCCTGGTAAAACTGCCCGATGGACTGCGTTGTAAGCACCAGCCGGGCAGTGGCATCCATCACCGGCAACCCATTGGCGTCTTTGGCACTGGCGCTAAACCGAAGGGTTTCGTTCCTGTAATACAACTGTTTATCCGACTGAAAATTATAGCTTACAATTTCATCGGGCAGGTAATCTTCTATCCTGAAATTTTCCCGGAGGAGTTCCTTTTTACCACGTGTTTTAAACACCAGGTTGCAGTTAATATCCACCGGTATACTATCGGCCAAAACGAATGAGGTAATATAGGAGCCATTGGTTGTAGGAGCAATGGTGCTAAGGAACTGCACTTCATTTTTGCCCCTATGGAAATAAGTAAGGTAACCATCCACCGGCTTTTTATAGACGCTCCAATTTTTTTTCACCACATACCCTTTTAATTTAACGGTATCAAGGGGCTTGTACTTGGCCTGGCTAAACAGGATAAATCCGGTTGCACCGAGATTGGTTGATTTATATTTCCGGGGCCGCCCTATTAACTTTATCTTTTTAGGTACAAAGTGGAGTATCTTGTAAACACGGGAACTTTTGAAATTGTTCCAGCGTTGCTGCGGGAGGGTTCGGGATAAATTATCCAGGTTTTCCAGTTGGGTAAACAGGGTATCACCGGGCGTGATTATTTTCACCAGCGCCTCTTCTGTTTTCTTATTTTTCACCCACCAGGTTTGGGCCGCGGGATTATACGTTGCTTCGCGGTTATTAACGAATACGCTGGCGTTGTTAACAGCCAGCCCTGCTTTGGTTCTAACAGCTACCTGTAACCGCTGTTGGTTATTGATGGCAAGGGGTATCAAATTAGTTACCCCAATCAACTCCGCATGAAGGTGGTGTTCATTTGTGTACACCAATACATAATTTCCTATGGGCAACAGCGCTTCGTCTACATACCCATTGGTAAAAATATGTGCCGGCTCCCGTTGGTGCATCCTGTTGAGCGGTATAGAATCCCAGCGTAGGAAAAGTTCGGCTTCTTTCGCCGTAATTCTATAGGCAAGGGTTTGCCAGCTGCTTTGGCGTATTTTTTTCAGGTTGGTTTGTGCTGTTATAAAAATTGGCAGCAGTACAGCCAACAATAGGAGCATTTTTTTCATAAGCCAGTGTTGTGATAACCTGATGACGGGCAAAAGCGGATTACATAATTCGATAAAAAAGAATTATGGGTGCAATGGGGTAGTACGTTATAATGATTGCCGCGGGATGTTCATCGAAAACACCAGTTGTTAGTAAAAGCCTGTCCTCATTTTTTGCAATTCGTCAGAAGTCACCCGGTGTTTTA
>JBBQOJ010000142.1:0-6592 GCA_038330815.1 Chitinophagales bacterium
GCGGGGGAGATTGATAGTAAATGGGTGCCGGAAATTAAAGCGGATTTCAAAGCGTGGGTTAAAAAATACAAGGGTAAAATGCCCATGTCGGCCGCGGAGCTTGAAAGATTCCTTGAAACAAGAATTTTTTAAGATATATCAATCAGCCTTGTCCCTGGCGCAAGCGTCCGCTTGTGCCTTACACCAAATGGACTTATAATTTTCAGCAAGCCAATCTTGCAATAGAAAATAACAATCAACGCTAAATGCAAATGAGCGCAAATAAAAACGGTTATTTTGTACCTTTCGATATGCGCCGCAAGTACAAATTTTGGGAAAGAAACGCAACCAATCAGTGAAAATCAGCGGGGAAAGAACAATAGGTGTTTCTCGCAGTTGCCCGTAGATTTGATACCGCAATTCATTGCAGAAAGTATCAGCGGCAATCAGCGCAACCAATCAGCGAAAATCTGCGGGGAAAGAACAATAGGTGTTTCCCGCTGATACACACAGATTTAATACCGCAGATCACCACAGAAAGAATCAGCGCAACCAATCAGCGAAAATCTGCGGGGAAAGAATCAATAGCGGAGTTGGCCTATAAAAAAGTGCTAACCAAAACTGATCAGCACTATTTTTTATAGTAAGGCTAATAAAGGGGTTTAAACTTTTACGTTTGCCGGTAACTGATTTAATAATTCCGCATTTTACCCAGCGTGGTATCCAGCGAAGTTTTTAATTTGGTGATGGCACCGGTTAATGCCTGTTCGAGTGTGGCAGCATTATTGGTAACGGCGATGGGTTGCAAACCCTCCAGGCGGGCTTCCAACATACAACGCTTGTCGTCCGTTCCGGATTTATGTCCATTTTCATCTGTGAAATGTACCTCTACCCTTGTAATCCTTTCATTAAACCTGCTGAGGGCCTGTTCAATTGTTTCACTAAATTTTGTACTAAGGGCTTCACTGCCCGACACGTTGTTGGCAGTATTGAATTGAATTTTCATTGGTAGTTTTTATGATGCTGAGATAATTTGAAAGTTGGAAAGGATAGCTGTTGCAACTATTAAGTAACGGCAACGGGTACCTTGTAATCAGTTAAGCGTGTTTAGTATCGATAGATCGCGGCAATGCCAGTGGCGGTAGGCATTTTTTCCTGTGGCATCACCACAATCCTGCCACCCATCTTTACCACCAGTTCCCCTATATCATCCAGCACGTCATCTACCTCCGGGTGGCTGATATCGCCCGGTACAATGCGGATGCTGTTATTTTCAGTAACTAACTTCCCGGCAATTGTTTTATCGGCGGCAATTAACAAGGTGTCAATTTTTCCGGTAGCAGCGGCTTCGGCTACTTCAGCAATATGATCACTACCCTTGCCATTTGCTTTGGCACCGCCAAATTTCTCGCCTAAATTTTCCAGTGTAGTGTTATAGGCAGGTTCCATCACTTCCCAGGCCAGTTGTGCCAGTTGTTCATTGGTAACAGCGGAAGGGTTCACTTTTATGCCTTCTGGTAAAAGCAGAGGATTATCGCTTACCTGTTGAAACAGGTGGTGGTGCTCGGGTAATGCAGCCAAAATCAATGGTAATCCGGAAGGCTTTGAATAGTGTTTCTGCACGGATGCTGTAACTACCCTAAAAAATCTTTCCGCATCCTTATCCACTTCCTCTTTTTTTCCACCGTGGCCATGGTACATATTACCGGTGGAAGGTCCTGCACCGCCATAAGAAGCTACGGTTAAATGCTTATCGGTAAGTTCATCTCCCAATGCTTCCTCGATGGTAGTAGGAATACCAGGTGCAATGTCAACCCTGCTGATACCGGTTCGGTTGCCTTCAAAAAGTTGAAAGTCGTGCAAACTTATTCCGAGTACATGGTATCTGTCAACTGATTGCAGGTATTGTTGCAAAGGCTTGGTATGAAACCCTTCGGCAACCACCGCCAGGGAAGCCACCTTATCCTGTAGTCCGATCACTTCAAAAAAATCTTTTGCACTTAAAACGGCCACCCCGTCGAGGGTATGGTTCCAAAATTCGCTATCATTAGCAAGGGCATCAAACTGTTCCAGGTATTGTTTTGTTACATCAGCCGGGTAGTTGATCAGCAGCGAAGATTCCAGTTGTTTAACCAGTTGTTTAAACAGGATAGGGTCCTGCAGGTTTTCCGGATGGCTGCGATGCGTTGACATGTACAAAGAAAGGCAAGGGGATTGCTGCACGGATAAAATTACCGGCAACATTTCAGTCGTTATTAATTTCATGGTATTTCCTCCTGTAATTTATGATTCCAATCGTTTACGCCTTTTTGACCGGAATAGATAGTTATTGATGAAAAAGAATTACACATTTTTTTTTACAAATAACATGCCCGTTGTGGTTGTTAACCCCGGGTAACTACCGGTAACATTGTAAATGGACAGTGCAATAGTATTACGGGTGAACGATAAACCGCCACAACTGCAACGTTCCCTTATTGCTGCCTCCGTGTTTTAAGACAGGAGAAAATTTCCAGCGGTTTATTTAGCTCTTTTCCTGAATCTTTTTAAGTAGGAATTATACCCCCTTTTGTATAAGATATTTCCCAAATGCAGGCAAGAAAAAAGGTTACCATTAAATGTTGTCTTGAACCTTTGACTACTGGATTTTTATAGTACGATGGATCGTAATCAGCTATTTAAGACTGTATAATTGCGCAAGACTGGAGGGTTTTCGTGGAGATTACGCTGAGTGGGTTGGGATTTGGTAGATTGAGAAAAAAGTAACATATAAGACACAGGACTGGAGTCCTGCGCCTATCCGGGGCATGGAAAAAGTGACAAAATACCGCACTGCCGTCCTGCGCCGATCGGGTTGTTTGGATCGAAGGCCAGTAACCATTAAGACATTCAACTGCATTTCTGCGCCTGTTGATGCCAGTCCTGCGCCGGTAGACTACCCCATGCCTGTTTGGGCATCCGCAAAAATTGGCAATTTTACCTATTGGTGGTCATGCATAAAAGTGCAGGGGAATAAACCTGCTACTGGCCTGGTAGTCATGCTGTAGTTCGATTCCCTAGAAAAAATAGTCCAACAAAACGACTATTATTTACATGTTTCTTTATTTTTTCATCGATGATTGCGGGCTTTTCAATTATTTAGGTACTTTTGGTTGTATAACATACCAGATACCAAATTTCCTGGTGGTTGACATTGTGAAGGTTTGCGTAGTACCCATTTTTACCAAAAACCCAAAGCACCTTACTTAATAACAATTATTTATCCAGGAATGAATTTTTTATTAGTTGATGATGATCCGGAAGACACCGTGCTTTTTGAGGAGGTACTACAGGAAGTTGACCATAGGATAAGATTTACCGCAGCTGCCAACGGGAAAAAGGCGTTGGATCAATTAAGGAGCAACGGACAGCCCTTACCCGACCTTATTTTTCTCGACCTGAATATGCCCATAATGAATGGCAAAGAATGCCTGGCTGAAATTAAACAGGATACTGAATTAAAAAAGATACCGGTAATTATTTACACCACTTCCTCGCATTCGAAAGACATTGAGGAAACCATGATCGGCGGGGCGCTTTGTTTTATTACCAAGCCCCTAAATATGAAGGACATGAAAAATATTCTTTCTTCCATTGTGGACAGCATGCCAGGTAATTTGGAAAAGGCCATCAGGGGTTTAAGCAATTCCGCCAATACCTACATTGTTTATTGATCCGCTGCGGTATTCCAGGGCCTAAATTTCAATATGATTTTAATTGTAGACGATAAGCAGGAAAATTTATTTTCATTAAAATCCCTGTTGCAGTTGCATGCTTATGAGGTAGACATGGCTTCTTCCGGTGAGGAGGCACTTAAGAAATTGCTGCGCAACGAATACTCCTTAATTATCCTGGATGTACAAATGCCCGGCATGGATGGTTTTGAAGTAGCCGAATCGATTACCGGTTTTAACAAAACAAGGGACATTCCCATCATTTTTCTTTCCGCCGTTAATATTGATAAACGATTTATTACCAAGGGTTACAATGCTGGCGGGGTAGATTATGTAACTAAGCCATTCGATCCCGACCTGTTATTGCTAAAAGTAAAGGCTTTTAACCGCTTATACGAACAGCAGCGCGACCTGAAAATGATACAGGAAGTACTGCGCAGCGAAGTGGATATCAGGAAAAAAGCACAGCAGGACCTGGAACGGGTAAATTTATCTTTGGAAGATAAAGTGGGTGAACGCACCAGGCAACTGGTGGAGCTTAACCACGGCCTTGAAAGCCGTAATGCAGAATTGGCGCAGTATGTATCGCTGGCATCGCACGACCTGCAGGAGCCGGTGCGTAAGATTATCACTTTCAGCAGGATACTCAATGAAAAACACCTGGCACAATTGCCCGCAGCCAAAAAGGATATGGATAAGATTATCGCTTCCTGTGAACGTATGCGCAACCTTATCAACGACCTGCTCAATTATTCCAAACTTTCGGCCGACGCCCATTACACCCAGTTGCACCTGGAGGATATCATCGCTACCACCCTTAATGACCTGGAGGTAGTGATTGCCGAAAAGCAGGCGTTCATTCAATTAGAACCCCTCCCGGTAGTGGAGGGCAACGCAGGGCAAATACGGCAACTCTTTCAAAACCTGTTGACCAATGCGCTTAAATTTTCTAAAAAAGAGGTGCCGCCCCTTATCAAAATCTGGTGCGAACTGGTAGATAAAAAAAGCCTCGATGCGGTTGTATCGCCCGATGGCCGGTATGCAAAAATTTATATCAGCGACAATGGTATTGGCTTTGATGAATTTTACCTCGATAAAATATTTACCATCTTTCAACGACTGCACGATCGCACTGAATATGAGGGTACCGGTATTGGATTGGCCATCGTTAAAAAAATAATTGAAAAACACCATGGCCTCATCGGTGCAAAAAGCAGGGAAAGGGAGGGCGCCACTTTTATCATACTGTTGCCCCTGCTGCAGCAGGGTGTCACCGATCGCTTACCATAATAATTGTTGATATAATGGACCCGTTTAAACGTAATCTTTACATTGGTTATTTTATTTCCCTGTTGATATTGGTAGGCAGCGCTATTGCTTCCTATGTAAGTATCCGGGGATTGTTAAACAGTGCAGCCGCTGTAAATCATACTAATAAAATTGCCCGTAACCTTGAAATGGTGCTTTCTACCCTAAAGGATGCTGAAACCGGGCAGCGTGGTTTTCTATTAACCAAAGATGACCGCTTCCTGGCACCCTATAACGGTGCACTGGAAAAGGTTGCTTTGTATATAGGTGAAGTAAGTACCCTCACTATTGACAATGATAGCCAGCAAGTGGATATAAGGCAGTTAAAAGAAATTGCTACCAGCCGTATCAACTATCTTGCTTACTTGATTAAAAAAAAGAGGAGCGGCGAAATAGTCTCCGATAGTTTATTGCTGAATGGCAAACAGTTGATGAATGAAGCCCGCGAACTGGTTAGGGTAATGCAGGACAGGGAAGAAAGACTGCTTACTTTATCAACCCATAGCCTACAGCGTTTTGCTGCATTTACCCCGGTGTTGTTATTGGTTGCCTCCATCCTGGCCATCTTCATCACCATTTTGTCCCTTTTAAGGGTAGTAAAAGATTATAACAGCAGGCTGGCCCTGCAAGGGGTGCTACAGAAAAAGGAGGCAGAGATAGCCGCACGGCTAACGATCATTGAAAACATATCGATGCAGGTGGCCGCCGGAAATTATAAAGTGAAGGTGAATGATGAAGGTAAGGACGCATTGGGAGGCATTGCCGTATCGTTAAATAAGATGGCTGAATCGCTGGATAATTCCTTTACCGCCCTTGCCAGCAGGGAGTGGTTGCAAACGGGGATGGCTGGCTTGAACGAGATTGTAATTGTAGAGAAGGATATCGCCGCCATGACGGAAGAAGTACTGAGTTTTTTAGTAGAATACACCGGCAGCCAGGCAGGCGCCTTTTATGTGTTTAATAAAGAAGGGAAGCTTGAATTAAAAAGCGGCTTTGCGCTCACTTCCCTTCATCAACGGCGCACGCTTGAAATAGGAGAGGGCCTGGCCGGCCAGGCTGCAAAAGCAGGAAAAATTATGCAGGCGACCGATCTGTCGCCATCGGATTACCGGCTTTCTTATGTATCAGGTGAAATTACGCCTAAGGCAGTTATCGCAATTCCACTCATTTTTAACACCAAGGTGAAAGGGGTGATCGAACTGGCTTCCATGCAGGCATATTCAGACAATGTAATGGCGTTACTAAAGTCGGCCTCCTTCAATACGGGTATCATCATCAATACTGCAATCAACCGGCAACGGGTGCAGGAATTGTTGGAAGAAACACAGTCGCAGGCAGAAGAACTGCAGTTGCAGCACAGTGAATTAGAAAATATCAATGCCGAACTGGAAGCACAGGCAGAAAAACTGCAGGCATCAGAAGAAGAATTAAGAGTGCAACAGGAAGAATTGCAACAAGCCAACAGTGAACTGGAGGAACGGAGCCGACTGCTGGAAGAAAAAAATGAATTGATTATGGAACGCAACCTCCAGAATCAGAGAAAGGCGGAAGAACTCGGGCAATGCACCAGCTACAAGTCGGAGTTATAAGCC